>NZ_CATNLY010000052.1:355000-356977 GCF_950100655.1 Pleomorphomonas sp. T1.2MG-36 | reverse complement strand
GTGTTTTGTGAAGAGCTTTGTTCGTGTGGTTTGTTGTTGTTGGTCTTGCACTTTGCAGGCCTGGCAGCGACCTACTCTCCCGCGTCTTAAGACGGAGTACCATTGGCGCTGGGGAGTTTCACGGCCGAGTTCGGGATGGGATCGGGTGCATTTCTCCCCGCCATGACCACCAGGCCGGCGAAGTGCAATAGCTTGGCTTTCCCTTGTGGGGGAGAGCTGAGCTTGAACGAATGGTCTTTGGCGGCTTTTTGGGCCGGATCGTGATGTTATGTCTTGTTCATCCTTATGGGATGGACAGGGATAATGAGAGCGATGAAGCCGATCGAGCTATTAGTACCGGTAAGCTTCACGCATTGCTGCGCTTCCACACCCGGCCTATCAACGTGGTGGTCTTCCACGGCTCTGATAGGGAGCACTGGTTTTGAGGTTCGTTTCCCGCTTAGATGCCTTCAGCGGTTATCGAGTCCATACGTAGCTACCCTGCAATGCGGCTGGCGCCACAACAGGTCCACCAGAGGTATGTCCATCCCGGTCCTCTCGTACTAGGGACAGATCCTCTCAATACTCCTACACCCACGGCAGATAGGGACCGAACTGTCTCACGACGTTCTGAACCCAACTCACGTACCACTTTAATCGGCGAACAGCCGAACCCTTGGGACCTTCTCCAGCCCCAGGATGTGATGAGTCGACATCGAGGTGCCAAACGATGCCGTCGATATGGACTCTTGGGCATCATCAGCCTGTTATCCCCGGCGTACCTTTTATCCGTTGAGCGATGGCCCGTCCACGAGGGACCACCGGATCACTATGGCCGTCTTTCGACTCTGCTCGACGTGTCAGTCTCGCAGTCAGGCAGGCTTATGCCATTGCACTCGTCGACCGATTTCCGACCGGTCTGAGCCTACCTTCGCGCGCCTCCGTTACTCTTTGGGAGGCGACCGCCCCAGTCAAACTACCCACCACACACTGTCCCGGACCCGGATGACGGGCCGCGGTTAGACAGTCATGACGATAAGGGTGGTATTTCAAGGATGGCTCCATCTGAGCTGGCGCCCAAACTTCATAGCCTACCACCTATCCTACACATGCCGACACGAATGCCAGTGTGAAGCTATAGTAAAGGTGCACGGGGTCTTTCCGTCTGACCGCAGGAACCCCGCATCTTCACGGGGAATTCAATTTCACTGAGCCTGTGCTGGAGACAGCGGGGAAGTCGTTACGCCATTCGTGCAGGTCGGAACTTACCCGACAAGGAATTTCGCTACCTTAGGACCGTTATAGTTACGGCCGCCGTTTACCGGGGCTTCAATTCGGAGCTTGCACCCCTCCTCTTAACCTTCCGGCACCGGGCAGGCGTCAGACCCTATACGTCGCCTTAACGGCTTCGCAGAGCCCTGTGTTTTTGTTAAACAGTCGCCACCCCCTAGTCTGTGCCCCCCGATAACGGTTGCCCATTACCGGGGCCTCCTTCTCCCGAAGTTACGGAGGCAATTTGCCGAGTTCCTTCAGCACAATTCGCTCAACGCCTTGGTATACTCTACCAGTCCACCTGTGTCGGTTTCGGGTACGGTCTGATGCAGGGGCTATTTCCTGGAACGCTGAGACCGCAAGTCCAATCCGATAAGGACTTACGATCCTTCACATCCGTCACCACCTGCTGGCTGAGGAATATTCACCTCATTCCCATCGACTACGCCTTTCGGCCTCGCCTTAGGGACCGGCTAACCCTGCGAAGACTAGCTTTACGCAGGAACCCTTGGACTTTCGGCGAGGGTGATTCTCACACCCTTAGCGTTACTCATGTCAGCATTCTCACTTCCGATACCTCCAGAGGTCCTCACAGATCCTCCTTCACAGGCCTACGGAACGCTCCGCTACCGCGTGTACAAGTACACACCCATAGTTTCGGTGCACGGCTTGAGCCCCGTTACATTGTCCGCGCAGGAACCCTTATCTAGACCAGTGAGCTGTTAC
>NZ_CATNLY010000051.1:300000-389104 GCF_950100655.1 Pleomorphomonas sp. T1.2MG-36 | reverse complement strand
GATGCGGTGAACGTGTTCTTCCGGAAAACTTTACCAAGCCAATGGCCTAAGTTGAGAGACTTTATATCCGATGACTTCCATATCATCGATCCGAGAAATTTCCGGGTTTTGATGTAGGCCGGGTATATTCAACTTTTAAGCGCCAATATCGTCGACGAGACACAACTTAAGCGAGAATATAACAGCCGATACGAGTTCGCCTCCAAGGCGCTGTCGGAGGCCGAGGGCGAGGGCCGGCTGAGCTTCGTGCGCACGCCCGATTGCTCGATCCTGATAGCCGACTGCGCCTTCCACGAGGATCGCCACTACGAGGTGAGCGACGGCGGCCGCGTTCGCTTTCACTTCAATTTCGACGTCTCGATCGAGAGCCGCGCCAACGAAACGGCGGTGGCCGAGATCGTCGACCACAGCGCCGGCATCCTGATGATGTCGCCCGACCAGATGATCGTCGACCGCGTGCCCCGGCGGCGGCACCAGCACTTCGTCACCATCGCCTGCGATCCGCGCTGGCTGGCGGACTTCTTCAACCTGCGCCTCCTCGACCATGTCGACACGGGCGACGGCGACGGCAGCCCGTTCCTCTACAGGGAACTCACCTTCACCCAGCCGATCCGGTCGGTGATCAACGCCCTCGCCTCCCAGCCGATCGACGGGCTGGGCGGCGCCCGCATCGCCACGCTGGCGCAGAAGGCGCTGCTGCTGTCGCTGGAAAGCCTGGTCGAGGACCAGCGCCTGAGGCCGACGCGGCTGTCGCCGTCCGACATCTCCGCCATCGTGCATGCGCGCGACATCCTGATCGAGAACCTCGCCGCCCCGCCCAACATGCAGAAGCTAAGCCGGCTGGTGGGCATCAACCGCACCAAGCTGCAATATGGCTTCCGCGACATGTTCGGCATGTCGGCGATGCAGTTCTCCGAGAAGCAGCGGATGGAGCGCGCCCACGCCCTATTGCTGGAAACCGACATGTCGGTATCGGCCATCGCGGTCGAGCTGGGCTACGAGCACCCCTCGAGCTTCTCGACCCGCTTCCGCCATTACTTCGGCCGCTCCCCGCGCCTCATCCGCATCCAGCGCTAAGGCAGTTCCAGCAAAAGTGGGTACCGGTTTTGCGTCCGGAACTGCGTCTTGGCAACGTCACCCGATCAGCAGGCTTGCCGCGATCGTCCACATGATCACGGCGATGGCGCCTTCGAGGAGGCGCCAGGCCGTCGGCTGGGCGAAGATCGGCCGGAGCTTGGCCGCCCCGTAGCCGAGCGAGAAGAAGAAGGCGAAGGACGAGGTCATGGCGCCGAGCGCGAAGGCCGCCTCATGCCCCGGATACTGCGTCGAGATGGTGCCGAGCAGCACCACGGTGTCGAGATAGACGTGCGGGTTGAGCCAGGTGATGGCGAGGCAGGCGAGAAGCGTCGGCATGAGCGGCGTCGCCCCGTTGCCGCCGCCGACATCCAGCGCGCCATGCGACTTCAGCGCCGACATCAGGTTCTTGAAGCCGTAGAACCCCAGGAAGGCGGCGCCGCCGAACCGCATCACCGGGTCGAGCCAGGGCAGCACGGCGGCAATGCGCGAGAAGCTGGAAACGCCAAGCACGATCAACGCCACGTCGGACAGCGCGCAGGTCAGGCAGACGGCAAACACGTGCCCGCCCCTCAGCCCCTGCCGGAGCACGAAGGCATTCTGCGCGCCGATGGCGACGATCAGGCTGAGGCCCATGCCGAGCCCGGCCAGATAGGGTGAGAAATAGGCCGAGAAATCCACGCGCCGCCCCCGTTCGATGCGCCTCCCTAACCGCGCCGACCGGTTTAGACAAATTAAAGCTGCTTACCAAGGATTAGCCAGACTAACCACTGCGAAGCGGCGCCGCCCGATCCCGAGCTATGAGCAGCGAGAGGGATCAGGGAAAGTGGAGCGCGGAAGATCAGGCTTGGTTTCTGGAGCACGATATCGGCGGCTCGCTCCGTTCTGCCCGAGGTCCTCGCCTGCGCAAGGATGACAGATTTATATATAGGTATAACAATCGGTTAGATGGAGCCCCCCTTTCATCGCACTGCCGTTTGCAACGCTTGCCGCTCCGCTCATGCGGCATCAAGCCGTACGGCGCACTCCAGCTATCTCCCGCTTCCATCACGCTGTCATCCTTGCGAAAGCGAGGACCTCAGGCAGGATGGGGCGCAACGCCAATATCGCGCTCCCGAAAACCGAGCCAGCATGGTTCTCCGCGTTCCGCTGTCTCTTATCCTCTCGCCGCAGATGTGTGCACGCCATAGGGCGAAGGCCGCTCGAATTCGCGTGCGAGTTCAAGCGGCCTTCGCCAGGATGACTGCGTGATACGAAGGGCGACAACGATCCGCCGCTCGCGAAACTCCTCGCAGGCTGCTTACGGCAACACGAGGACCGCGAGCGACACCACCGTAAGGGCACGCAACCGCTATCCGATTGTTTCCCAAATATAATGCTGTCATCCTGCGCGCAGGCGCAGGACCTCAGGCAGGATGGGGCGCAACGCCGATATCGCGCCCCCCAAAACCGAGCCAGCCTGATGCGCCCCCAGCCCATCGTTTCCCGACGCGCCAATGCCCGTTGCTTTGACAGGCTGAACCGGCGGGACTAGTCTACCCTCATCGGCCGGGAATGGAGCGTCCCGGCAACCGCCTCGGCGCTGATAGCTCCTGCGAGCGAGGGACAGATGGTCCGTCGCGGCAGGGCACCGTTCGAACCCGCCGACGGCGGGTTTTTTGTTGCCCCACGCATCGGCCGGAAAAGTGGATACCGGTTTTAGGACAACCGATGCGCCGACATAAACCAAATCGGCGGGGCGCGGCCTCGCCGGATGGAGGGGGTCGATGAACGTCTTGAAGATCGCCCAGCCGAAGATCATCGTCGCACTGCTGCCGGAACCGGAGACGGTCGCCACCTGCCTCGACTGCGCGCTGGCCGCCGCCGAGGATTTCGACGCCTCGATCTCGGCCATCCACGTCGGCTTCAATCCGAAGTTCGCCTTCGTGCCGCCGGAGGAAATCGCCATCCAGCAGTTGCGCGAACTGAGGGAAGGCACCGTTGCCGACCGCCTCGCCCGCACCAGGGTCGCCTTCGAGGCCTGGCTCGCCGACCGGACCGACGCGCCGGTCGGCTGGAAGAGCGAGGAGGGCGACGTCGAGGAGCTGGTCGCCCGCGAGACCGCCCACGCCGACCTCGTGGTGATGGCCAACCCGGTGCGCCTCGACGGCCGCGACGCCTTCCACGCCACGCTGTTCTGGTCGAAGCGCCTGTTGCTGGTAGCGCCGCCAGACCCGAAGTCCGGCCCGCGCCCCGAGCGTGTCATCGGCCGCCACATCGTCGTCGGCTGGAAGCCGGGCGAGGAGGTGAAGCGCGCGGTGCACGCGGCGCTGCCCTGGCTGACGCGCGCCGGCAAGGTGACGGTGATCTCGGTCGAAAAGCCGGGCGCCGACTATCAGGCTTCGGCCCGCGCCTTCTTCGCCGAGCTCGACATCCCCGCCGACTGCATCGAGCTCCGGCGCGAACCGGGCAGCGTCGGCCTGCAACTGCTCGCCTCCGCCGACCGGCTCGGCGCCGACAGCCTGCTCATCGGCGCCTTCAAGCACGGCGCCCTGTGGGAAGCGATCCTCGGCGGCGTCACCCGCGACGTTCTCGCCGCCGCCCGCATCCCCGTCTTCATGATGTGCTGACGCGCCCGTAGACGGCGTCGCGGATCTCGGCCGGGAAGGCGCCCGACATGCCCTCGAAGGCGGTGTTGGTGAGCGCCACCACCGTCAGCGCGTTGGCCCGGTCGACGAACCAGCTGTGGCCGTAGGCGCCGCCCCATTGCAGCGTGCCCGCCGCCTGTGGCGTGCCGGTCGGCGCGGGGTCGACCAGCACCGCCCAGCCGTGGCCGAAGCCCCAGCCCGGCCCCTGCGTCTCAGCCTCCGTTCCGACCTGATCGCTCGCCATCCGCTCCACCGTCTCGGCGCGGAGAATGGGCGCGCCGCCCGTGCGGATCGCCTCCAGGAAGGTCAGCACGTCGCCGGCCGTGCCGGCCATGCCGGCGCCGCCCGACGGATAGGACGCCGCATCGAGGATGCGCGACGGCGCGAAGGTGGCAACCGTGTCGAAGAACGGCACCCGCACGCCGTCGGTCATCGCCACCGGCTCGGGAGTGCCGTCGGCGTAAGGCTTGGCGAGCCGCCCGGCGTCCCGCACGGAAAAGCCGGTGTCGGCGAGCCCGAGCGGCGCCGTCACCCGGTCGCGCACGATGTCGGCGAGGCCCCGCCCCTCCACCCTCTCCAGCACGCCGCCGAGCACGTCGAGGCCGAGCGAGTAGCGCCAGCCGGTGCCCGGTGCGAAGGCGAGCGGCGCCGCCGCGAGGCGCGACAGGTTGTCGTGCAGCGTGAGGCCCGGCTGGTCGAGGCCGTCCGACACCTTCAGCCGGTGATAGGCGCTGTCCGCCGGCTCCAGGAAGCCGTAGCTGAGGCCGGCGATGTGCGTCAGCAGGTGGCGGAGGCGGATCTCCGGCACCGTTCCGTCGGGCAAGGCGGGGCGGAAATCCGGCAGCCAGGCCGTCACCGGCGCGTCGAGGTCGAGCCGGCCCTCCTCGACCAGCCGCATGGTCGCCGCCGCCACGATCGGCTTGGTGATCGAGGCCAGGCGGAAGATGGCGTCCTCGCGCATCGCCACCCCCGCCTCGCGGTCGAGATGGCCGGCGGCGCGGCGGTGGACGATGTCGCCGCCCTGGGCGACGAGCACGACGGCGCCGACGATGCGCCGGTCGGCCAGAGCCTTGTCGATGGCCGCATCGATGCGGGCCGGGGAAATACCGGAGAGACTCATGCCGGGCAATCCTCTATAATCACAATGACCATTCCTGAATAACCCATTCGAGGAGGTATTTCCAGAGTGATCGTTGTGAAAAATGGAGAACCGTCCTCGCGGCGCGGCCGGCCGCGCTCCTTCGATCGCGACGCGGCGCTCGCAAAGGCCGTGGAAACCTTCTGGCGGCACGGCTACGAGGGCACGTCCATCGCCGACCTCACCGGGGCCATGGGCATCACGGCGCAAAGCCTCTATGCCGCCTTCAGCTCGAAGGCTGATCTCTACCGCGAGGCGCTTTCCTGGTATCAAACGCACGTCGGCAGCCTCGGCGCCGACCTCGGCGAGGAGAGCGACGTGGTCGCGGAGATGGCGGCCCTGCTCGCCGGCTCGGCCCACGCCTTCACCCGCCCCGGCCGGCCGCGCGGCTGCATGATCTCCACCTCGGTGCTGACCTGCGCCGTCGAGAACGAGCCGATCGCCCGCCACGTCCAGGCCCTGCGCGGCGCCTCCATCGACAGGCTCAGGGCGCGCATCGAGCGCGGCATCGCCGAGGGCCAGCTGAAGCCGACCACCGACTCCCAGGCCCTCGCCCGCTTCATCGGCGCCATGATCCAGGGCATGTCGGTGCAGGCGCAGGATGGCGCGTCGGAGGCCACCCTACTCACCATCGTCGACCACGCCGTCGCCGAGATCGCGCGCCACCGCGCCTGACCACATCCGTTGCCTCCGGCGGCCGGGCGGGATTAGATGAGCTGATCCATTGCCGCTCAGTTCAGCCGGGCTAAACCGATGATCGACTATTCCGCCGCGCTGGCCGTCGCCGCCATCGTCCGCACCGGCAGCTTCGAGAAGGCGGCGCGGGCGCTCACCGTCACGCCCTCGGCCATCTCCCAGCGGGTGCGCCTTCTGGAGGAACGGCTCGGCGCCGTGCTGATCGAGCGCGGCACGCCCTGCACCGCCACCGAGAAGGGCGCCTGGCTCTGCCGCCACGTCGAGCTGGTCGGCATGCTGGAAAGCGATCTCCTCGAACGCCTGCCCGGCCTCGGCGACCCGCTGTCCGGCCCCGTCACCCTCGACATCGCCGTCAACGCCGACAGCCTCGGCACCTGGTTCATGCCGGCCGCCGCCGCCTTCGCCGAGCGCTCCAAGGCGCTGCTCCGGATCGCCGTCGACGACCAGGACCACACGGCCGACTGGCTCAGGCGTGGCCACGTGGTGGCCGCCGTCACCTCGCTGTCGAAGCCGGTGGCCGGCTGCAAGGTCAGCCCGCTCGGCCGCCTGCGCTACCACGCCACCGCCAGCCCGGAGTTCATGGCCCGCCACTTCCCGGACGGCGTCACCGCCGAGGCGCTGGCCCGCGCCCCGGCGCTCACCTTCAACCAGAAGGACTGTTTGCAGCAGGACTGGGCGCGCCAGACGCTGGGCGCCACCGACCCCGGCCCCACCCACTGGCTGCCCTCGACGCAAGGCTTCGTCGAGGCAGCCCTCCTCGGCATGGGCTGGGGCCTCAACCCGGTGAGGCTCGTCGAAGGCCACCTCGCCACCGGCCGCCTCGTCGAGCTGGTGCCCGGCGCCAGCCTCGACGTGACGCTCTACTGGCAAGTCAGCCGCCTCGTCTCCGGCCAGTTCCCCGAACTGACGCAAGCCGTGCTGGACGCGGCGCGGCAGGCGCTCGCCTGACCGGCCGGACGCCTCCACCCCCGTCAGGTTCCGCCCGAAAGATCGAAATCCGCCGCCCCGTCTCAGAACGCCAGTTTGGCCTGGAAGCTGCCGGCGATGCCCTCGCGCTGGCCGACGAAGCCCTGGAGGCCGAGGTCGATGGAGAGCGGCAGGTCGTCGGAGGGTTTCAGCGTCAGGCCTGCCTCGAGAATGCCGGTGTCGCCGGCCATCGACGGCGCGTCGATGGCAAGCCCGTTGGTGCTGGCGCGGGCCTTGCCGTCGAACTCGTGCTCCCAGGCCGCGCCGGCATAGGGCGTGACCTTGTTGGAGAGGGCGTAGGAAACGCGGGCGCCGAGGCGGGTGCGCTCGGAGTTCACCGCCTCGAAGTCCACCGTCTCGCCGGTGGTGAGCTGAGCGCTGTCGCTGCCGAGCCTCGACCAGATGTACTTGCCGCTGACATCCACCGTCATGGCGTCGCCGAGGTTCCAGACGTAGCCGACGGCGGCGCTGAGGCCATAATAGAGCGAGGACGTCTCGTAGCCGGCCGCGACGCCGCCCGAGGTCAGGTCGCCGCTCGAGTAGTTGTTGTTGGCGACGCCGATGCGGGCCGAACCCTCGGCATAGGCATGCCCCGGCCCCATCGGGCGGAAATCCTGGTGGCCGAGCAGGCCGCCGCCAACATAGTGGCTGTTGCCGTGGCCGCGCACGTCGCCCGAGGCGAAGCCGTTGAAGGTGTCGTAGTTGCCGCTGCCGAACTCGGCGAAGGCGCCAGCCGTCAGCCGGCCGATGGACAGATCGATGCCGCGCGACAGGCCGGCCACCAGCGACACGCCGTCGACGTCGACATGCGAGCCGGTGTTGGTGCGGATCGAACCGCCGGACACCGCCGCGAACGGCGACCAGTCGGCCCTGGCGCCGCCGATGGCGTTGGCCATGCCCTTGCCGGCGGCGAGATCGGCGCCCTCGTTGACCAGCGACGCCCCGGAAACGAAGCCCTCCGACAGCGCCTTGCTCTCGTCGGTGACAGTGGGGGCCGACGAAACGGTGGCGATGAGGTCCGTCGTGGTCGCTGATATGTCGAACACGTATTGCAGCGTCACGCCCTGCATGCCCGTTCCGGTCGCCGTGCCGTTGAGACCGGCGGCGGTGGTCAGCGTCCCGGCGTGGATCAGCTTGACGCTATCGCCCACGGCAAGCGCCGACGACGCGCCGTTGATGCCGACATTGATGACGGACGACGCGCCGTTGCCGTCGGTCAGGTTGGCGATTCCGCCCACCGTCAGCATGGTGCCGTTAGCGGCGAGCGTCGTCGGCAGATAGAAGTTGAGATACTTGAAGTTATCCAGAGTGCCGACGGTGAGGCCGGCTATCTTGAGGTTGAGCGTGTTGCCCGAGAACATGTCACCCGCGCACGCCAGCTGACACAGGCCGCCAGACAGGTACATGTTGCTGTTGTTGAATGTCGTCGTCGCCCCACTGATCGTCACCGTGTTGCCCGTGGCCGATCCCGTGTCGGAGATGCCACCGATGAGCATGTTCGAGGCGAAGGTTCCGCCGCTGATCGTCACCGTGTTGCCCGAGGCAGCCGTATTCTGGGAAAAGCCGCCGGCGATGGCGTCCGCACCGAAGGTTCCGCCGCTGATGTCGACAGTGTTGTTCTCGGCATTGCCTGTACTGGCCAAAAACACATGACCGCCGATGACGTCTCCCATGATGGTCGAAGTGCCGGAGATGATCACCGCGTTGGAGCTGGCGCTCCCCTGGTCGGAGTAGCCGCCGTAAACGTTCTGGCCAACGGTCCCGCCCGAAACGGCCAACACGTTCGAGTTGGCGACGTCATCCGCCGTGGTGGCATCAACGTATCCGCCATAGGCGTTCTGGGTGATGTTGGCGCCGGGCAAAAGGCTCAATGTGTTGTTGCTGGAAGAGGCCGAGGTGTCCAGCGTCTCCGCACCGGATGAAGAGCTGTTGCCATAGGCGACGGTCTTCGTCGTGCTCACGCTGACATCGCCCGCCCAGGCATGGCCGGCCGGAAGAGATGCCACGACGCCAACCGCCAGCGCCGACGACGCCGCGCAGAGGCAGCCCCGGAGCCGCCGCAAACAGGTTCCACCCACCATGCCCCAAGCCTCCCGCCAGTCCAGCCAAGGGCCCGGCCGAGGTCGGTAGCGGGTCCATGTCCAGTCACTTAACGGAGACACTAAACAACCCTGGCGCTTGTTTCATCAGTATTTTTATCCATTCATGACAGTCTGGCCGTCATCCGAAAGATGCAGGATGGACGCCGCTCACGCCCGGTAGCGCAGGCGGTCGATCACCAGACGCAGCGCCGAACTCACCTGCCGGCGGCCGGAGTAGAACAGGTGGAAGCCGTAGAAGGGCGGGCACCCGTCGTCGAGCACCCGGCGCAAGGTGCCCCCGGCGATGTCGGCGGACACCTCGGTCTCCAGCACGAAGGCGATGCCATGCCCGGTCCGCGCCGCGTCGAGACAGAGGCGGCCCTGGGTCTGGCCGTCAGCCGAGCCGCATCAGAACGCCAGCTTGGCCTGGAAGCTGCCGGCGATGCCCTCGCGCTGGCCGATGAAGCCCTGGAGGCCGAGGTCGATGGAGAGCGGCAGGTCGTCGGACGGCTTCAGCGTCAGGCCTGCCTCGAGGATGCCGGTGTCGCCGGCCATCGACGGCGCGTCGATGGCAAGCCCGTTGGTGCTGGCGCGGGCCTTGCCGTCGAACTCGTGCTCCCAGGCCGCGCCGGCATAGGGGGTGACCTTGTTGGAGAGGGCGTAGGAAACGCGGGCGCCGAGGCGGGTGCGCTCGGAGTTCACCGCCTCGAAGTCCACCGTCTCGCCGGTGGTGAGCTGAGCGCTGTCGCTGCCAAGGCGCGACCACAGATACTTGCCGCTGACATCCACCGTCATGGCGTCGCCGAGGGTCCAGACGTAGCCGACGGCGGCGCTGGCGCCAGCATAGAACGAGGACGTCTCGTAGCCGGCCGCGACGCCGCCCGAGGTCAGGTCGGCGCTCGAGTAGCTGTTGTGGGCGACGCCGATACGGGCCGAACCCTCGGCATAGACATGCCCCGGTCCCATGGGGCGGAAGTCCTGGTGGCCGAGCAGGCCGCCGCCGACATAGTGGCTGTTGCCGTGACCGCGCACGTCGCCGGAGGCGAAGCCGTTGAAGGTGTCGTAGTTGCCGTTGCCATATTCGGCAAAGGCGCCGGCCATCAGCCGGCCGATGGAGAGATCGATGCCGCGCGACAGGCCGGCCACCAGCGACACGCCGTCGACGTCGACATGCGAGCCGGTGTTGGTGCGGATCGAACCGCCGGACACCGCCGCGAACGGCGACCAGTCGGCCCTGGCGCCGCCGATGGCGTTGGCCATGCCCTTGCCGGCGGCGAGATCGGCGCCCTCGTTGACCAGCGACGCCCCGGAAACGAAGCCCTCCGACAGCGCCTTGCTCTCGTCGGTGACAGTGGGGGCCGACGAAACGGTGGCGATGAGGTCCGTCGTGGTCGCTGATATGTCGAACACGTATTGCAGCGTCACGCCCTGCATGCCCGTTCCGGTCGCCGTGCCGTTGAGACCGGCGGCGGTGGTCAGCGTCCCGGCGTGGATCAGCTTGACGCTATCGCCCACGGCAAGCGCCGACGACGCGCCGTTGATGCCGACATTGATGACGGACGACGCGCCGTTGCCGTCGGTCAGGTTGGCGATTCCGCCCACCGTCAGCATGGTGCCGTTAGCGGCGAGCGTCGTCGGCAGATAGAAGTTGAGATACTTGAAGTTATCCAGAGTGCCGACGGTGAGGCCGGCTATCTTGAGGTTGAGCGTGTTGCCCGAGAACATGTCGCCCGCGCAAAGCGCCGCACAGTAGCCGCCGTACAGGCGCATGGCGTTGTTGCTGAACGTCGTCGGCCCGCTGATCGTCACCGTGTTGCCCGTGGCCGACGCCTCCTGGGTGATGCCACCGGCGATGAAGAGGGAAGCGAAGGTTCCGCCGCTGATGTCGACGGTGTTTCCCGTGGCGTCCAGCTTACTGCCGCCGCCAAACAGATAGGCGCCGGTCCTGACAAAGTTACCGCCACTGATGGTCAGGCTGTTTGTGAAAGCGCTCCCCGTCTGGGAATTGCCACCGCCCACATACTCGACATCGAGGCTCCCCCCCGTGATGGTGACGTCGTTGTCGGTCGCACCGAGCTTGGAAGAGCCACCGTATAGGCTAGAGCCTCTCACATCCGCGCTGCCGCCGATCGTGACGCTGTTCTGCGCCGCCGTGCCATTCTGCGATTGGCCGCCATACACGTCGCTACGGATGACGGCATTCTCCCCGATGGATACCGCGTTGCCACCGGCCAGACTGCTTGTGGAACGGCCGCCATAGATGTTGTTCGAGGTGTGGGCGCTGCCCTCGATGGTGACGGTGTTGTTCTCGGCCTTGCCGGTCGTGGCCGACGCCGCGCGACCGCCGTTGACCTCTCCCGTGATCGTCGAGGCGCCCGAGATGGTCACCGTGTTGGAGCTGGCGTCCCCCTGGTCGGAGTAGCCGCCGTACGCGTTCTGGCCAACGGTCCCGCCCGACACGGTCAACCCGTTCGAGTTGGCGACGTCATCCGCCGTGGTGGCGTCCGCATACCCGCCATAGGCGCTCTGGGTGATGTTGGCGCCGGTCGCAAGCCGTACCGTGTTGCCGCTGGATGAGACGGAGACGTCGAGCGTCGCCGGATAGCCAGGGTCGCTGTTCCCGTAGACGACGGTCTGCGGCGTGCTCACATCGACATCGCCCGCCCAGGCCTGGTCGGCGGGAACGGATGTGGCCGCAACGCCAAGGACCAGAACGGACGACGCCGCGCAGAGGCAGCCCCGAAGCCGCCGCAAACCAATCACCCTCGCCATGCCCCAAGCCTCCCGTCTGTCCGGCCAAGGGCCCGGCCGAGGTCGGTAGCGCGTCCATGTCCAGTCACTTAACGGATACACTAAACGGCACTAGCAGTTGTTTCATCAGTATTTTTATCGACCAGAAACAAATGGAGCAGTCAGAAGGGCGGCATCCCGGCGCGCCACGCCGGAAGGCATCCCGAACCGGCGAGCGGCCGTCCATTAATCAATCCCAAGGTTGCATTTTCGATTTAGTACGTAGATTTTGCTACGCAAATTCGACGGTTGCACTCAGTGAAAACGACAATCCGTTAACCGTTTCTCCTGCACGATCCGGTCAGCTAGGAGATACCAGTATGGCGCCCCGTTCCGCTTCGACACCCATGCCCCGTGCCACCGCTCGCCCCGCCACCCGGCCGGCCGCGTCGCCGCCGGTCGACCTTGCCGCCACGGTGGCCGGCCTGTTCGAGGCGAAGGAGCCTGACGGACGCATCGCCGATCTGATCGCCGACGGTGTCGACGCCGACGCCTTTGCCGCGGCGATCGAAGCCCACATGGGCACCGCCCTGCCCGCCCTGGTGCGCCGCTCGGCGCTGTCCTTCGGCCGCGCCGGCGCCGCCTCGGACCTCTGCCTCGCCTACGCCCGCGTGACGACGGCGCTGGAGCGCGCCGTGGCCGAGCGCCGCCGCCGCGCCGAGGCCGAGGCGCTGGAGGGCTGCTACAGGCGCAACACCATCGGCCGCCTCGCCACCACCATTTCCGACGTCAACGCCATGGCCGTGGAGCTGTCGGGCCTGTCCTACAACATGGGCGACCTGACCAGTTCCTCGCAGGCCATGGCCAGCTCCACCGCCGAGATGGTCGCCTCCATCGGCGAGATCTCCCGCGCCAGCCACGAGGCGCTGGGCGAATCCCGCAACGCCTCCGACGCCGCCGTCAAGTCCGCCGCCGCGGTGGAGAAGCTGCGCGGCGCCATGGGCAACATCAGCGCCACCACCGACGAGACCAAGGCCAAGGTCACCGAGCTGGCGGCGGCCTTCGACCAGATCGCCGAGACGCTGAGCGTCATCGACACCATCGCCAGCCAGACCAACCTGTTGGCGCTCAACGCCACCATCGAGGCCGCCCGCGCCGGCGAGGCGGGCAAGGGCTTCGCCGTGGTCGCCTCCGAGGTGAAGGTGCTGGCCAACCAGACGGCCGCCGCCACCGAGAACATCAACGCCCGCATCGAGAGCATGCGCCACGTCATCGAGGGCATGACCTCGGCCATGGCCAACACCAACGCCGCCGTCGGCACCGGCGAGACGGTGATCGACGAGGTGTCGGCCGCCATGAGCACCATCGGCGACCGCGTCGGCACGGTGCTGACGCGCATCGATTCCATCGCCGCCGTGCTGGAGGAACAGCAGGCCGCCAGTGCCGAGATCGCCACCGCCGTCGACGCCGCCGCCTTCCTCGCCAAGCACAACCAGGACCTCCTCAGGCAGATGGCCGACAAGATCGAGGCCAGCAACAGCCGCAACACCGAGGAGTCGACGCGCCTGTTCACCGACATCTCCAACCCGGCCCTGCTGCTCGAAGTCGCCAAGATCGACCACGTGCTGTTCAAGAAGAAGGTGATCGACACGCTGCTCGGCTACGACAGCCTGCAAAGCGCCAAGCTGCCCGACCACCACTGCTGCCGCCTGGGCCTCTGGTACGACAAGGTCACCGATCCCAAGATCAAGACCACGGCCGAGTTCCGCGCCATCGAGCCGCCGCACGCCCGCGTCCACCAGGAGGCGGCCGAAACCCTGAAGCTGTTCGAAGCCGGCCGCACCAAGGACGCCCTCGCCCACCTCGCCACGCTGAACGAAGCCGGCGACGAGGTGTTCAAGCGGCTCGGCGACCTCGGCCAGACCGCCTTCGCCTGCGACTAACGGAAAGAGCGGCTGGGGGGCCGGCAAAACCGGGCACCGGATCGGCGCCCGTCGCCTCTGCTGACACGCCCTGGCAAGCTCCCGGACGATACCGATAAGGTATCGTCATCCGAGGAGATTGCATTGAAACTCTTCATGTTTCAGTTGGGCGGGAATTTCAGGAACTCGAACGTCGAGTTGCACGACATTCGCTTTTCGATCGGCGAAAAGCCCGAGGATTGCTATGCCGACCTCCGGGCGCAGTGGTGGGGCGATCAGGCCAAGCTGCACGTCGACTGCTGGGGCGCGGTCGAGCAGGCCGACGGCCATGACGTCACCCTCACCACCGACGCCCACGCGGCAACCGCCGACCGCCTGTTCTTCGTCAACCTCGGCGGCTACGACCCGGCCAAGTTCACCGAGTTGCACAAGAACGTGCTGATCGTCGCCCCCAACGCCGACACGGCCAAGACCCGCGCGCTGGCGCTGGTGAAAGGCTGGGCGCAGCCGCACAAGGACAAGCTGTTCGAGGTCGACCAGACCCTCGACCTCTCCAACGCCCTCCGCCACTACGGCTGCTTCCTCCGCCTGACCAAGGCGAGCGAGGAAAAGCCGTTCAAGTTCGTGGCGGACTACATCCGCATCGACAAGGCTTGAGGATGCGGGGGCGGAGAGGCGGGCGCGATATCTTTCTCGGGCGACCAGTGATTGACGCCCGGGTTGACCAGCGGGATATTGCCGGCATGTCAAAGACACCGACCTCATTTCCCGTTGATCGTGACAACGCGCCATCCCCGGCAGACGACGCTCCATGCAGCGAGCGGGCGTCTGCATTGGACCCGTTGCACTATGACGCCTTCGCCGCCGCCCTCGAGACTCCCCCCGCTCCCGGTCCAAAACTGATTGCCCTGCTACGGCGCGTGCCCATGTGGCAGAAATAGCGTGTCACGTCCCTCGGACATCGCGCCGTGACTAGCCCTATACAAGCCTCGCGCCCCTTCCTGCCCGAGGTCCACCTTGCATTCGCACACGAATGCAAGCGGCCTTCGCGCAGGATGACAATCTATGCATATGTTTCAATTATATAATTTCGTCATCCTGCGCGAAGGCGCAGGACCTCGGGCCGAAAAGGGCAAGGCGCCGATACCATTCTCCCGCCCACCTTCGACCGCGCCCAGCCTCCCCCTCGACACCTCCCCTCCCCTCAATTATCTATAATTCATGAGCACGGCGAAGTCGGACACCATCTCCACGCGGATCAGCAAGACGCTGGCCGACCGGATCATTTCCGGCGCCATTGAGGCCGGCGCGCGCCTGAGGCAGGACCATGTGGCCGAGGAGTTCGGCGCCAGCCATGTGCCGGTACGCGAGGCCTTCCGCCTGCTGGAGTCGCAAGGGCTGGTGGTGAGCGAGCCGCGCCGGGGCGTACGGGTGGCCGGCTTCACGCTGGAAGAGGTGCGCGAGGTGGCGGAAATGCGGGCGGCGCTGGAGGCGCTGGCGCTGCGCAAGGCCTTCCCGCATATGACGAAAGCCATTCTCGACACGGCGGAAGAGGCCAACCGGGCCGGCGACCGGGCGCGCGACGTCTATGCCTGGGAAGAGGCCAACCGCACCTTCCACCGCATCATCCTGGCGCCCTGCGCCATGCCGCGCCTTCTCAAGGCCATCGACGATTTGCAGGTCGCCAGCGCCCGCTTCCTGTTCTCCGGCTGGCGGGCCGAGTGGGAAGCGCCCACCGACCGCGACCACCGCGCCATTCTCGACGCCCTCAGGGCCGGACAGGCCGATGTGGCCGCCGCCGTGCTCACCCGGCACGTCCAGACGATCGGCCAGAAACGGCCGAAATAGAAGGCTTTTCACCCTCCCGCCCGCTGCCATCCACCGACGCCTGCGCTTGGCTCTTGCCAAGACCGTATATCTGTGGACTCCTTTAGCGATAGATTCTCAAAATTATCTATAATTTCGCCAAAGGAGAAACAGGATGAGCAACACTCCAGCGAGCCGCCCTGAAAGCCCCACTGAAAGCCCCACTGAAAACCGCCGCATGCAGGCTGCCCGCGCGGCAGTGGCCGTCGTCGCTGGCGCGGCGCTGATGACGCTGGCCGCCAAGGTTCATATCCCCTTTTGGCCGGTGCCGATGACGCTGCACACTATGGCCGTCATGGCCTTCGCCGTCGCCTTCGGACCGCGCCGCGCCACGGCGATCTTCCTCGCCTACCTCGCCGCCGGCGCCGCCGGCCTGCCCGTCTTCTCCGGCTCGCCCGAGCGCGGCATCGGCCTTGCCTACATGGCCGGGCCGACCGGCGGCTATCTCCTCGGCTATCTCGTCGCCTCCGGTCTGGTCGGCGCGCTGGCCGCCGGGCGCGGCCCGGTGGGGCGGCTTCTGGCCATGCTGGCCGGGCTGGCGCCGGTCTATGGCTTCGGCCTCGCCTGGCTCGTCGCCTACGTGCCGGCCGAGCGGCTGATCGCCCTTGGCCTTGCGCCCTTCCTGCTCGGCGACCTGATCAAGATCGCCCTCGTCGCTGCCGCCTCGGCGCTGACACCCAGCCTCATCGCCCGCTTCAGGGGGATCGGCCAATGACCGCCGCCGACGGAACCCTCCGCCACGACTGGACGGTGGACGAGATCGCCACTCTGCACGAGCTGCCGCTGCTGGAGCTGATCGGCCGGGCCAACGCCGTCCACCGGGCGCACCACGACCCCAACCGGGTACGGAAGGCCAGCCTCCTCTCCATCAAGACCGGCGGCTGCCCGGAGAACTGCGGCTACTGCCCGCAGTCGGCCCATCACCGCGAGGTGGACCTCACCAAGGACCGGCTGATGGATCCGGCCAAGGTCGTCGCCATGGCGGCGACGGCGCAGGCGGCCGGCGCCGAGCGCTTCTGCATGGGCGCCGCCTGGCGCGAGGTGCGCGACGGCGCCGAGTTCGACGCCGTCATCGACATGGTCAGTGGCGTCCGCGCCCTTGGCATGGAGGCCTGCGTCACCCTGGGCATGCTGAAGCCGCACCAGGCCGAGCGCCTCGCGGTGGCCGGCCTCACCGCCTACAACCACAACCTTGACACCAGCCCGGAGTTCTACGGCGAGATCGTCACCACCCGCACCTACGAGGACCGGCTCGCGACGCTCGCCACCGTGCGCGCCTACGGCATCGACCTCTGCTGCGGTGGCATCATCGGCATGGGCGAAACCGTGCGCGACCGGGCCTCCATGCTGGCCGTGCTCTCGGCCATGACGCCGCACCCCGAAAGCGTGCCGATCAACGCGCTGGTGCCGGTCAAGGGCACGCCGCTCGCCGACCGGCCGCCCATCGACCCGCTGGAGCTGGTGCGCATGGTGGCCACCGCCCGCCTCGTGCTGCCCGCCTCCACCGTGCGCCTGTCGGCCGGCCGCTCGGCGCTCAACCGCGAGGCGCAGATCCTCTGTCTGGTGGCCGGCGCCAACTCGCTGTTCTACGGCGACACCCTGCTGACCACGCCCAATGCCGACCTCGGCGAGGACGCCGCGCTGTTCGCCGCCATCGGCGAACGGCCGCATGCCTGCCCGCTGCGCGACCGCGAGACGGCAAGCCCTGCCTGCCGCCGCGCCGTGGGGTGACGACGCGGGGCGCGGCCGGCTGGCGCCCGGCCTCCGCCCGTGCTACCTCTGCACCATGGACAACCGCTTCGCCCCCGCCCTGTCGATTATTCGCGCCATCGAGTGACGGTGGGCGCTGCGACTTGTCCTTTTGCAAGCAACCCGCCCGCGAGGCGGGTTTTTCGTTCCGTCTCCGAGCCATGACTGGAAGACGAACATGTCCGAGCACGAGTTGAAACGGCTAATCGAAGCGGCCGACCGGGCGATCACCGCCGAGGACTTCGACGCGTTGATGGAGTTCTACGCCGAGGACGCCGCGCTGGTGGTCAAGCCCGGCATGGTGGCCACCGGCCAGCCCGCCATCCGCAAGGCCTTCGTGGCGATCGCCGCCCATTTCAAGAACGCGATGACGGTCCGCCAGGGCCGCATGGAGGTGATCGAAGGCGCCGACACCGCCCTGGTGCTGATGGAAACCCTGCTCGACATCGCCGGCCAGCCCGACCCCATCGTCCGCCGCGCCACCTACGTCTTCCGCAAGTCGCAGACCGGCCGCTGGCTCTGCGCCGTCGACAACTCCTACGGCACCACGCTGCTGGATGGCTGATAGAGAGCCGGGGCGGTGTAGGAAGACCACCTCCCCTTGCCCCGACAACCCACAGCCCCTCACCCCAGCAGACGCTATGTTAACGATTCCAATCACTCCGCCACAAATGTTCTTGTTTTGTACCAAAAAAGCTGACAGACATAATCATCGACACGGCCCATACCACAAACTCGGCAATGCGCTAAGTTAGCCAACCAAGTGGCTGCAGATAGGTACACAACCACCTTTAATCTGTTGAAATAACTCTAAAAACGCAACGATCGACTGCACGACCTAGACACTACGTGGTACTCTGCACAAGTGCTTACGATCGACTAGGAAAGTTGGCTTGAGATGAGAGATGACAGGCAAGATAGTGGCCTGGCTGGACCAGCGGCGCTCGTTTCATATGGCTTCCCTCAGACCGTCACACGGCACACGAAGCGCCTGATGAGCTCTTCGTACACCGTCGTCGATCTTTTCTGCGGAGCAGGCGGGCTGTCTGAAGGATTTCGTCAAGCCGGCTTCAAAGTGCTTGCTGGAGCCGACAACGATCCGGATGCCATGGCAACTTATGCCCGCAATTTCCCGGAAGCACAGTCAATTACCGGAGACATCCGAACCCCGTCGGTAAAAGGCAGAATTCTGGAGGCCGCCCGTAAAGCAGACTTCCTCATGGGAGGTCCTCCGTGCCAAGCGTTCTCCCAAGTGCGCAACCATACCCGTATGATTGATGACCCGAGAAATGCTCTATATCGAGAGTTTGTCGATATTCTTGGAAAGGTACAACCTTCCGCTTTTCTAGTCGAGAATGTAACCGGCATGGACCAGATGGGCGTCCGCCAACAGATAGAAGCCGATCTTAGCCTTGAAGGGGAGTACACAGTACGCTCCCAAGTTGTCGACGCAGCCGATTTTGGTGTACCCCAGACTCGTAAGCGGTTACTTTTTCTGGGCGTGAAAACATCAACGAGGTTACAGCCGCCAATCCTCGCAGGTTCGGAAGCAACCCACGCAATTACCTTGGCGCGGCTCACCGGCGCTCACCGGCCGCAATATCAGCTTGCAATACATGGCGGCCTTCAAAATATCTTGGCAAAAGAGGCACTCGCCAACCCTGATGATGTCGCAGTTGTTAGCGCTTCAGATGCAATTAGCGACTTGGCGGGACTTCAAATTGGCAATCGCACCGATGAGTTGACCTACGACGGGCTTCCCCCTCCGAACACCGCATATCAAAGAATGATGCGTGAAGGAGCAGGTCTGTTTGTCAGCAACGTTCAAGTGCCGCGCCTAAATCCCGATACACGCCTTAGGTTGCTAGATATTCCGCCAGGAGGAAACTACCGAGACCTGCAAGAACAGCTAACAGACAGATACCTTACCGGTCACAAATGGGGCCAGAGTAACGGAACAGGAAAGCTGTCACGCAAGCATTTTTACGCCTATCGCCGTCTTCACCCCGACATTTGGGCTTGGACCCTCAATACAAAAGCGGACTCTGTCTATCATTACAGTGTGCCGCGCGCCCTTTCGGTGCGTGAGTTTGCGCGTATCCAATCATTTCCAGACAGATTCGTTTTCACCTCGGACCCCCGCTCCGGGATGATTGAAGGCCGCCACGACGGAGGGCCGGCACATTCACGCTATCGTCAGGTCGGAAATGCGGTTCCCCCCCTTCTAGCAAAGGCGGTAGCCTCCCGTATCTTGGCGGAGCTGCTTTCCCAAGAGTTCGATGAGAGAAGCTATGCCTGAGTGGGAGGAGCCCGTTTCAACTGTTACAGATGGAGTCGCGAAAGACGAAGCTGTAGCTATCAAACGCGCTTTTGGCGCTGAGAACAGAAACCGCCTGATTGACGTCTACTTTTCAGAGCACGCAAATGGCTCGATAATTGCAGCCAATGCGTGGGAGCATGTTTATCGCCTCCTCCTTTGGGTAGACCAGACAACAGGACTCGGACACTGTTACGAGAGTGATAAATGCCAGCCAGGCCGCCCCTGGTACGGGCGTTCTCTTGCGTTTCACGACTGGGTTTCAAGCGCACTTAAAGTCAGTCCTGAACAATTAGCATTGCACCTTGACTGGTTGTTTCTCCACGCCTCAGAAAACTTGGCGGCCTACGTATTGAGGGAAACCAGCAAGCTCTCGGCCAAAGTTGAAGCTCAAAGAGCACCTTACAAGGGTAAGGGACTACCTAAGCCCGGAGAAGACCCCGAGTTAGTCAGCATCGTTCAGAGCATAATAGGTCCTCATCTCGGATCTGACCCCCCAAAAGAGATTTGGAACCAACTTGTTCAGCGTATAAGGCAGTACCTCAACCTCGAAAACAAGCGGAAGAATCTTGTCGGAGAAGGATTCGAGGACGTTTTAACTCATATTATTCGTAGGACATGTAAACGTGCAGGCCTAGAGGTGCACGCAAGAAAGGCGCTTCATGACCTTCCTGGTTTCAATCGTGCACGCGTTGGAGAGAAGCCAAACAAGGTGGATGTAGCCGTAATTCATCCCACCTTCAGAACTCTAGTTACGGCGAAGTGGAGCGTGAGAGCTGACCGCGAGAAGCAGTTTGTTACCGATTTCACAGATTACATAAGTGCTGAGTCAGATCGAAAGCCATTTGATTACGTCTTCGTAACTAACGAATTCGACCCCGCCAGGCTCGCGCGGGCATGCGAACAGTTGGGCGGAAATGCCCCGATGTTCAAGTTCGTTGTACATATAAGCACTGACGCCCTAAGAGCGACATATGGAGCAAGTGCAGGACTCCCCTCAGAGCCCTCGATGAGGAGAGTACTTAAGTTTATTGAAGATGGAAGATTAGTAAGCCTGAGCCAGTGGCTGGAAAAGCTAGATGGCTCCTCGGGAGCTTAGAGTGTTGGCCGCCCCAGGTGTATATGCGAATGTGCGCGTTGTGGCCGCCCCCTACTCCGCCGGGCTGCCGAACCGCGCCACGCAATGCCAGACGCGCTTCAGCGACTGCCAGTCGGCGCGGCCGTCGCGGCGGGCGAGGCCGATGTCGCGCGGGGTCAGGATGCCGTCGTTCATCAGCGCCGCCGCGAGGTCGGCGAATTCCTGGCCGCGATAGGCGACGCAGTCGGCCACGCGCGCCGCCGGCATGCGGAAGCCAGCGTGCCATTCCACCGGGCAGGCGAGCGTTGCGGCGACGGCCTCGATCTCCGTGCCCCGATAGCAGGCGTCGAGCACCAGCGCCTCCACGTCCTCGCCGAGGGTGAGCGGACCGTGAACGTGCGCCTCGACATAGTCGTCCAGCACGTCCGTCGACGCCCGCTGCCGCTCGGCCAGCGCCACCAGCCCCATGCGATCGGCGACGCCGAAGTGGGCGGGGCTGTAGCAGCTGTCGGGGTAGCAGAAGGTCGTCCGCTCCAGCACATGCGGCCGCAGCCGCAGGTGGGCCGAGCCGAAGCGCGGCGAGCCGCCCGTCGCCCGGCCCCGATAGTTGAGCGCCCCGTATTTCGGCCGCAACGCCGGGTCGGCCCCGTCATAGGCGCCGCCGAAGATGCCCTGCTCCCACAGCCAGCGCTCGCCGCCCGGATGGGCCGTCAGCCCGCCGTTGCTGATGCCGGTCTCGAACTGCGACCGATAGACGCCCTCCCGCGCCAGTGCCTCGATCACCCACCGCCCCTGATGCAGCGCATCCGGGTGGAAGTTGATGGTGACGGCGGCCGGCCCGGGCAACGGCCCGCCGAGCGACTTGTCGCGGACATGGGCGAGGGCGGACGCGATGGGGGACGAGGTCATACCGTCACGCTCCCCGCCGCGCCACGAACAGGCTCGTCGTCATGTTCCGCTCCACCCGGTTGCCGAACTCCTCCCGCGCGATCCGCCCCAGTTCCGTCAGCACCGCCGCCATGTTCGGCCGCGCCGCCATGTCGGAATAGGTGGCGTAGAGGGCCACGGTTTCGTCGGCGGTCAGCACCAGTTGCCAGGGAACGATCTTGTACTCCACGACGTCGAAGGCGCCGGTGCGCTTCAGGGCTTGCGTGCGCGCCGCCACGTCGAGGCCGAAGGGGATGCCGCCCTCCCCGGCCGAGGGGCTGGCGTAGCCGGAAAGCAGGCTTTGCGTCGCCTCGTGGAACGGGTCGGGGCGGCCGGCATCGCCGAAGACGTGCCAGATCGCCGCCCACCAGCCGCCGGGCCGGATGAGCCGCGCCACCTTTTCCAGCGCCGTCTCCTCGTCGAGCCAGTGGAAGGCGGTGGCCGAGACGCCTAGATCGAAGCCACCCTCGGCAAGGGCCGCCTCCTCGAACGGCGCGCGCACCACCGTGAGCGCCGGATGGCGCAGGCTGGCCTCGAGAAAGTCGGCCAGCCGCGCGTCGGGCTCGATGGCGACGAGAGGATCGGCCCCGCGCTCGATGAGGCGCCGTGTCGCCTTGCCGGTGCCGGCGCCGATCTCGAACACCCGCGCGCCGGGCCCGAGACCGCAGCGGACGAGCCTGTCGTAGACCCAATCCTGATACTCCGGCCGCGCCGCGTGGTAGGCGGCCGGGTTCAGCCCGAAGGCCTGCCGGCCGAAGCTCCTGTCGATGGCGGTCATGCCCCCTCCTCGCTCCACCGCCACGCTATCGTTTGTCCGGTCTCGCCGTCACGTGAAATAGCGCCGGATGACGGGCACCTGCCGCAGGCCGAGGCTGGCGGCAAAGCACAGCGGCACCAGGACGGCGGCCATCACATACATCTTGAGAAGCGGCGGCATCTCGACGCCTCGCGCCAGGACGGCGCCGGCCACGATGACGGGAGGGTGGAAGACATAGACGCCGAAGTAGGTCCGGCTCAGCAGGCGCGCCAGCTTGCCATGGCCGTTGAACCGGTCGCGGAACAGCACGATCAGCCCCAGCGACACGCCGACGCAGAAGAACGCCTCCCACGTGGCATAGAAGGCCGACTGCCAGCGGAAGCCGCCGAAGAAGGCGCCGATATCCGGCGTCGCACCATGAGCTTCCGCGACGATGGCGCTGGCCGGAATGCCGAGGAACCAGAGGGGTATGCCGAAGATCAGCGTCCACCGGAACCAGCGCATGCCGAACCGATGGTCGATGCCGTCCAGGACGTCATGGCCGCGGCAGAGGATGCCGACCGCGAACAGCACGACATAGGAGGCGAAGAAGCCGACCTGCATGAAGTTGCCGGGCAGCGGCTTGATGAACTGCTGGCCGGCCGGCACCACCCCGCGCAGGAGAAAGGCCGAGACGGCGATGACGACGGCGACCGCCGCCACCCACCAGTGGCGAACCTCGGCGCGCCCATGCTCACGGCGCGCCGGCCCGCCGAAGGCCGCGCGCCACAGCGCGTAGGCCACCGACAGGATCAACAGCAGCATCAGGAACCACAGCGGCCCGAGGCTCGACAGGAAATCGAGCGAGACGACGTAGTGCGCATACCATCCGGCCATGTCTGGCGCGGCGGGGTCGGCAAGGCCGGCGATCCAGATGGTCAGCGGATGGATGACCGCAACATAGGCCAGCATGGGCACGCCGAGGCGGGCGAGCCGCCCCCTGATGAACGGCAGCGTTCCCTTCCGCTCCAGCGACGGAGGAACGAGATAGCCCGAGATGAAGCAAATGAGGCCCATGAACCAGGCCTGGGTGAGCGAGCCGTAGAGCCCGAACATCAGGCCGGACAGAGGGCCGTAGCCGGCCTGTTCCTTGTAGTACCACAGGCCGTTGCCGCCATAGGTGACGTTGAGGTGCATCACCACCACGAGGATGACGATGAACCACCTGAGGTTATCGAGGTAGGCCACACGGCCCGCGCCCGTCTCTTCCATGCTTCGCGCTTGCGCGTCCATGTCATCCCCCATCCACATGCCGGATGCCGACCTGACTGGGGGAGCGGTGCGTTCGACGCCCCTCCCAATGGAATGTTCGCTTGGATGAATGAGGGCGCCGGCCCGGCCGTTCGCCGCCGGTACCGCGCTCCATAATAGTGACAAGGACGACCGTATGACCGGTCAAGACACCGGTCAATCAGAGATTTTCGCTATCGAAAACCGGTAATTTACGGGAATAGACGATGCATGGACCCGAGAAATACATGAACCGAAAGGGAATGTATAAGTATAGGCGACAGCGAAAACTTGAAAAATGAAGGGGGTCGGCAAGCGCCGGGGCATCCGATGCCCCTCGGCCGGCGCCCTACTTCCTCATCTCGCAGGCCACCTGCACGGTGAAGCTCCTGGCGATATCGGCCACATCCGGCGTCTTCAGGTCGTCGCCCGGCGCTTCGGCCTCGTAGTGGATCTGGTTGGCGTCGAGGAAGAACTGCGCCATGCCCGCCTTGATGGCGAAGTTGACGTTCTGGATCACCTCGACGTCGGGCTTGTCTTCGGTGCCGCGCGTCTGGATGTTCGCCTTGGCGACGACGACGCCGACGATGCGGCCGGACTGGTCGACCACGGCGCCGCCGCTGTTGCCGCTCTGCACCGGCGCCGAGATCTGCAGCTTGCTGACGTCGTCGCCCGCGCCGGTCAGCGAGGAGATCAGCCCGGTCGTGAGGTTGCCGGTGCTCGACAGCATCCCCGCCAGCGGGTAGCCGAACACCACGATGGAATCGCCCAGCCGGATCTGCGGCGCGCCCCTGAACTTGCCGAAGACCGGGCTCTTCTCGGCCACCTTGAGAATGGCGAGGTCGTTGGTCGTCTCGCGCGCCACGATGGTGGCCGGCTGAACGTCGGAATGGCCCTGGCGCACCATCGCGTCCTTGCAGCCCTCGACCACATGGGCGTTGGTCAGGAGATAGCCGTCGCCGTTGACGAAGAAGCCGGTGCCATAGGCATAGGACGTCCCCGCGCCCTGGCCTTTCTTCTCCCCCTGCCCGCCGCGCCGGTCGGGGCCATCGTCCGTTGACGGCGCCCTGTCGTCGGTCGACCGGTCCCCCTCGCCGATCGTGGCGAGGGAGATGCGTCCGGCCTCGATATCCTTGATGCAATCGAGCATTCTGAGGAGCGCCTTGCGCGTGCCGGCGAGGCTGTAGGTTCCGGAGCTCACACCATCGATCTTCAGGTCGAGCACGCTCATGCCGGCAAACTCGACAATACTGTCCTTGTTGATGTGCTCAAGCGTTACGCCAAGCACTCCGTTGGCAAGCGAAACGCCGAGCCCCTCGGCGTCCCATGTGCTACGGCCGTTAAACGTGACGGAAACGGAGTGCTTTCTACCCTCTTCCAGAAAAAACTTCTCGTCCTGAAACAGAAGATAGAACGAATATTCGCTACCATGAGCATCCCCACCCAGCTGGATGAGAGATTTTGTATCGAACAACTTGGTATTGTTGCAAGACATTCGAGCCTTGTTGATGGAAATAGTCCATCCATTGCGGCGATCATAATAGTTCTCGTTGAGAAAATACTCTGCACCCAACACGGGGGTCCGGCTGTCCCGATCCTGGTGCGAATTCCGGTCCTTGTCCGGTGCGCTTCCCTGATCGGCGCGTCCGCTCGGCGCCGGAGCCGCGTCCGATGCCGGCACCTTGTCCTGGCCTTGGGGCGTGGCGTCGGCCTTGTCGACCGGCTTGGACCAATCGCCATGGTCCTCGGCGATCAGAGGCTTTCCGGCGCGCTCGACACCGAACCCCTCCTTGATCTTTTCAAGGGAAATGACGCCGCTTGAGACAGACCTCATGCATTCGGTCAACTTGCGAAAGGCCTTCTCGACATCCTCCAGCACAAACTCCCCGCGCGACTGCCCGTCGACCTTGAGCTTGATCGATGTCACGCCGGAGAACTGGTTGAAGAAAACGTCGCCGATATCCTCGATGGCGATGCCGCGAACGCGCATCAGGTCCAACCCGATGCCGCCGCCGGTCCAGGTCTTCCCGCCGCCATACTCCATCTCGACGTCGTAGGTCTTTCCGTCCTCCTCGCCCCACGACCGGTTGGCAAACATCAGGTAGAATGAAGGCATGCTCCCGCGATAATCGCCGCCAAGCGCCATCATCGAGAAGTCTTCGCGCAGCGTCGACATGGCGCAAGACTTCCGCGTGACGTTGATCGAAATCGACCAGACATTGCTCGTCGTATAGACCTTGTCGATCGAGTATTCGGCATCGCGGCCGGCAAGCGCGGGACCGGACAGGAGCGCCAGGAGCGCAAGAAGCCAGAACAGGCGGCTCGGAACGGACAAAGAGCACACGGCCATGGCGCACCCGCAAATTGTGGAGTGCCCAACTTCAACAGGAGTCGTCCGCCGGGAACAAGAGGGCTTCCGCCTACCCTCGCGCGAAATCAGACCCTTTCGGCCCGACCGTGCCGGGATGGGCCGCCAAGCCTCGCGAGGCTTGGCGGACACAGGTTCAACCGCGCGGCTTAGGCCGAGGCCCGCCGCTCAGGCTCAGAACGCCACTTTCAGGCCCAGCCGGCCGGTCGCGCCCATGGAGTCGTCGCTGTAGATCGTGCCGTCGACGCTGCCGTAGATCGCCGCGCGCTTCGACACCATGGCGTCGAAGCCGAGGCCTATGGTCGCGCCGAGCACGTTGTCGTCGCCGGAGTTCGCGACGGTGAAGTCGCTGCCAAGAAGGCTGGCGTGCGTCTTGCCGGAACCGAGAGACTGGGTGTCGCCCAGCGCCACCGTCGCCATCACGGCGGCCGGCAGGCCCGAGGACATGACCATCTTGTGCTTGAGTTCGAGCTGCACGCGCCCGTCCAGCGAATGGGTCTGGCGGGAGTCGTAGCTGAGGAGCTGCGAGGTGGAGCCGCTTTCGCTGTAGCTCTCGTAGAAGGCGCCGGTGTAGCGGATCTTGGCGCTCGGCGTCAGCTCCCAGCCCGGCGCGACGGCGTAGGTGTTGCTCACCGCGACCTCGGGCGACACATACCAGCCGAGGAAGTCGCCGGATGCCGTGTCGGTGCCGTTGACCAGACGATCGGCCCGGTTGTCGATGGCGCCTGCGGTCAGCGAGGCGTTCCACTGAAGACCGTTGAACTTGGCCGCGCCATAGACGCCCATGAAGCCGGTGTTGCCGGAGACGGTCGACGCTTCGCCGCTCGTCGCCGTCCGCACGTTGCCGCCACCGGCGAAGAAGCCGACGCGATAGTTCTCGAACTGGTGGTCGAAGCCCGAGATCAGGCCGTAGTGGGCGGTATGGCTGGCCGGATCGCCATTGTTGTCGCGCTGGTAGCGCAGGCCGCCGAAGGCGCGCGCCCAGAACAGGTTGCCGTAGCCGTCGACGGCAACGCCATCGCCCAGCTGGCGCACGGCCTTGGCCTCGGTGCTCTCGGGCGTGCCCTCGCCATATTGCAGGGCCGTGATCGTGCTGTCGCCGATGGTCCCCTGGTCGGGCCGCGCCACGTCGAGCGACAGGATGCTGCCGACCACGTCGGACACCGACGAGGTGTATTGCGTCGCCGCCTGGCTCGCCGCCGGCACGGTCACCACGTCGATGGTGCCGCTGGTGTTGGCGTTCCTCAGCACCACCACCTGCGTGGAGTTGTTGAGGGTGATGGCATTGCTGGCGTCGATGTAGTTGGCGCTGGGAATGGAGTAGTTGCCGGCGCCGAAGGTCGTTGTGTTGCCGATGGTGTGGTTATAATCGACCACCCCGCCGAACGACGAGCCTTGCAGGATGTTCAGCGTGTTGCCGCCGTGGGCGAAATGGATCGACGCGGTCGCACCGGTGATGCTCCCCGAGGTCGTCACCGCGTTGCCGGACCCGCCCAGCTCGACGCCGAAGACGCTGCCTTCGATGGAGCCGGTGTTGGTGAGGCTGGCCCCGGTCAGGATCACGCCATTGCCGTTGGTGCCGAACACCGAGCCGGTATTGGTGATGCCGATGCGGCCGGACGCCGTGGTCGCCGCGATGCCGTCCTTGCCGGAAACGGAACCGGCGTTGTCGATGAAGATGTCGCCGGCATGGACCGCAGTGGCCGAGATGGCGGAATCGTCGGGCGCCAGAATGGTTCCTGTCGCCGTGTTGGTGATGCGCGTCGTGCCCGACGTCTCGACGCTCGTCTGGATACCGTTGTGGCCAGATCCGTCGTCGACGTGCCCGGTATCGTCGTGTGCCGTGAGAGAGCCGCTGTTGACCACCGTCACGTTGCCGATCTCGCTGAAAGCAGCCAGGGCGTTATCGTCATTGGCCGTGGACGAGCCGGAGTTGCTCACCGATACGTCGCCGGAGTTCGACCAGGCGACAAGTCCCTGCCGCGTATCCGACACGACGGTACCGGTGTTGGTGAGGCTCGAGAGACCGTGCCAATTGATCGCCCGGGCGCCGGCCGTATAGCCATGCACGATGCCGTTGTTGACGAGAAGCACGACGGCGGGTGAAGCGTCCGTGTCGTTGTAGCCACCATCGGCGTAAAGCCCCCGCCCCTCGGCCGAGGTGACGTCGCCATCGTTGGTCAGTTGGACGCTGCCCCGATTGGTCGTCGCGGAGATGCCGGGCGATCCGGTCGTGCCGTCATTCCCATAGGCATTGACGGTCGCCGCGCTGGTGATCGTGATGTCGCCGGAAATCTGGTTCCGCAGCCAGATGCCGCCAAATCCACCGGTCGAGGTGATCTGCACACCGGCGTCGACGGTCACCGACAGGTTATGGTCGGGGACCTCCGTATAGGAGTAAACGCCGCTATAGGCCGGATTGTTGACCACCGTACCGCCGGTGATGTGCAGCGTCTGGTCGGTCGGCCCCGTCATGGTGGGATGCGGCGCGAACTCGATGCCCACCGTCGTCTCGCCGGAGACGGTCAGCGAGGACGTACCCTCGTCCATGTAGAACTGAATGAAGGCGCCGTTGCACTGGGAACTGATGGCAGTGCCGGTGATATTGCAACTGGCCGAAGCCGGAGCGACGAAGCCGGCCGCGAGGGCGAGGCAGGACGCGCCGCAGAGAAGAAGCGGACGGCGAGCCGTTGCGAGCGCCGACTTGTGTTGGGAATGCATATGAGCCAGCCCCTAAAGATTCAGATTTGCCTCAAGCTTTAGGAGAGCCGCAAAACGGCCGCAAGCCGCCAATCGGTCGGGTCCGACTTTTTGCCAGTGCCATAGGCAGTTAAAGCTCGGCTACCCACGGAAAAGGCGCGGCCTGTCACCCCGATGCCACTATGGCATGCACACATCTGCGGCGAGAGAATCTATAGACAGCGGAACGCGGAGGATCATGCTGGCTTGGCATTTGGAGCGCTATATCAACGTTGCGCTCCATCCTGCCTGAGATCCTGGCCTTCGCCAGGATGACAACTTGATAGAAAGGGGAAACAGCTGGAGTGCCGCCATCGAGCTTGATGTCGCATGAGTGGCAAGCGTTGCCGATCACAGCGCGATGAAAGGACCCTCCACCTAACCGATTGTCATCCCTAAATATAATGCTGTCATCCTTGCGCAGGCCGCTTGAATTCGCGTGCGAATTCAAGGTGTACCTCGGGCAGAACGGAGCGCAACGCCGCTATCAGCCTCCCCTAAAACCGAGCCAGCCCGATACGGCCCCTCGTTCCACCGCCCTTAGGTGTCATCACCGTAGATAGGTGCATGCCAGAGCCCGATGTCAGGACGGACCACCTGCGGACCCTGTCCTCGGCCAGCCCCCTACTCCTTCACCTCGCACATCACCTGGGCGCTGAACTTGCGGGCGATCTCGGCCACGTCGGGCGTCTTCATCTCCTCGCCCGGCGGCTCCACGGCGTAGCGGACGTCGTGCGCGTCGAGGAAGGTCCGCGCCACGCTGGCCTTGATGGCGAAGTTGGCGTTCTGGATCACCTCGATGTCGTCCTTGTCGCCGGAGGCGTAGTTCTGGATGTTGGACTTGGCGACGACGACGCCGACGATGCGGCCCGACTGATCGACCACCGCGCCGCCGCTGTTGCCGCTCTGCACCGGCGCCGAGATCTGCATCTCGTTCTCGTCGTCGCCGGCCCCGGCCAGCGACGCCACCAGCCCGGTGGCAAGGTTGCCGGTCTTCGACAGGTAGTCGGTCAAGGGGTAGCCGAACACCACCACGGTGTCGCCCAGGCGGATCGGCGGCGCGCCGCGGAAGGTGCCGAAGGCCGGGCTGCCGCCCTCGACCTTCAGGAGGGCGAGGTCGCCCGCCTCGTCCCGCGCGACGATGGTCGCCGGTTCGAGCACGCCGCCGTCGCGCCGCGCCTCCGCGTCCTCGCAGCCCTCCACGACATGGGCGTTGGTGATGAGATAGCCGTCGCCGTTGACGAAGAAGGCAGTGCCGGAGGAGTAGGTCGTCTCCTCGTCCTTGCCGCCGTCGTCGGGGCGGGCGGTCGGCTTTTGATCGTCGCCCTTCGGCTGCGGCTTGCCATCGGCCTCACCGCCCTGTTCGATCTCCTGAAGCGAGATGCTGCCGTCTTCCACCGCCCGGATGCACTCGCGCATCTTGGCGAGCCCCCGGCGGGTGCCGGCGAGATTGTAGTTGCCGTAATCGGCCTTGCCGATCTTGAGGTGAAGCGTGCTGGAGCCGGCGAAATCCTCGACGGCCTCCTCCGTCACCCCCTCGACGGCGACGCCCTTGTAGTCGTTGACCTTGGCGCCGACGCCCTCGCCCGTCCAGGTGACGCGGTCGTAGTCGGCGACGACCTCGTAGTCGCGCTTTTCCCGGTAGGACCAGGACGTGTTGCCGAACATGAAGAAATGCGTGAGCTCGCCGTCACGATGGTCGCCGCCCACCTCGATGACGGTGTCGTCCTCGTAGACCATGTGCATGAAGCAGGACTTGCGGGTCGTGTTGACCGACACCGTCCACTTGCCGTCGTCGTCGTAGACCTTGTCGCTGGTGTAGTGATCCTCCCCGAAGGCCGCGGCCGGCCCGGTGAGGAGGGCGAGCAGGCAGGCGGAACGGCAGAGGACGGACAGGGAACTGACGGCCATGGCGCACCCGGAAAGTTGAACGTTCCGGATTTCAACAGGAACTCCCCCGACGGCACAAGGGGAGGCCCACCCGGTCACCAGAATTTCCGCCTCTCCCCCTACTCCTGCACCTCGCAGATCACCTGGGCGCTGAAGGCGCGGGCGATATCCGCCACGTCGGGCGTTTTCAGCTCCTCGCCCGGCGGCTCCGTCTCGTAAGCGACGCCCATGTGGTCGAGGAAGGCCTTGGCCACGTCGGCCTTGATGGCGAAGTTGGCGTTCTGGATCACCTCGACATAGTCGTCGGCGATGGTCTTCGTGTTCGACTTGGCGACGACGACGCCGACGACATGGCCCGACTGGTCGACCACCGGCCCACCGCTGTTGCCGCTCTGAACGGGCGCCGAGATCTGCATCTCCGCCTCGTTGTCCTCGACACCGGCCAGCGAGGCCACGAGCCCGGTCGAGAGGTTGCCGCTCCTCGACAGATAGCCCGACAGGGGGTAGCCGAACACCACCACGGATTCGCCCAGGCGGATCGGCGGCCCGCCACGGAACGTGGCGAAGGCGGGGCTTCGCCCGCGCATCTTCAGAAGGGCGAGGTCATGGTCTCTCTCCCGCGCGACGATAAGGGCTGGCTCGGTGCGCCCTTCAAACCGCAGTCTGGCGTTGCCGCAGCCCTCGACCACATGGGCATTGGTCAGGAGGTAGCCGGCCTCGTCGACGAAAAAGCCGGAACCGCTCACCACGACGGGCTCCTTGCCCTTGCCGGGCACCGGCCCGCCCTCGTCCCTGCCGAACGGCGCAGTATCGGGCCGGGTTTCGTTCTCTTTCGGTGTGGGAGCCGGCACCGAAGGAGAGGGAGTGTCCGCCTTCTCTCCTCCGCCGATCTCCGCCAGTGAAATGCGGCCGCCATCCACCGCAGCGATGCATTCGCGCAACTTGGCAATGCCCGCCCGGCTGCCGCTGAGGTCGAACACGCCGTGTTCGCGACTGCCGATCTTCAGGCCGAGGGTCTTCGCCGCGGCAAACTCATCGACGGCCTCCGCATGGACGCCCTCGAGAGCAACACCATTCTGCTCGGGGAACGCCACACCGACCCCATCGCCAGCCCACGTGCTGTGTCCATCGTATTCGACGGTCACCTCATAGTCTTTCCCCTGCTCGTACCCCCATGACGCCTTGGAGAACAAGAAGAAGTAAGCCAACTTGCCACCATTACGGTCGCCACCGACCGTGATTTCGGCGGAACCGTCAAAGGTGGCAGCCATGGAACAGGATTTTCGGGCTCGCGTGACCCAAACCCACCAGTTGCCTTCCTTGGCGTATATCTTGTCACTGGCGTAATAGTCTTCGCCGAGCGCGGTGGATGCCGGGATGGTTTCCTTGCCGTTTCCAAAGGACGAGCCATCCTCGGCACCGCCGGGCAGCCCATCACCGCGCCTGCCTTCGTCCTCCTTCGGCGTCGGATCGGGCGAGGAAACGACGGGTGGTGTCGGCGGCGACCGCCAGGGGACCTCTGCCCTGTACCGCTCGACAATCGTCTCCAGCGAAGGGTTGACGTCCTCAATGGATTGGCTGCACTCGCCCATCTTGGCGAACGCAGTCCGGGCGGTACTCAGGCTGAAGCTGCCATAGTCGTGGCCGTCGATCTCCAAAGTGAAAGATGGCGCGGCAACAAACTCCTCCACCGCTTCCGCCTTGACCTGCTCAACGGCTATCCCACCCGAATAATTGCCAGTCAGGCCAATGCCGTCACTCGTCCAAGCAGGATGCTCGCCAAACTTGGTGATCACCTCATACGTCTTGCCCGCCTCATACGTCCATGACGTGTCGATAAACAGGAAATCGTAGGACGCCTCGCCACCGCTGCGATCCGTTCCAAGCAGAACCCTAAACCTGTGCTCATACACATTGGACATGAAGCACGACTTGCGCGCCAGATTGACCGCGACAGTCCAGTTGTCGTCGTCATAATAGGTTATGTCGCTATCGTAGAACTCCGACGCCATGGCCGAGGCCGAGCCGGACGACAAGGCTAGGAACAGGACGAGCCAGGCATTGCGGCTCAGGACAGACATCAAGGACACCGCCATACCGCACCCGCTGAGAGAGCTGGGCTTCACCACCAGCCGCGTCTGATCGGAAGTCCCGCAGTCCGCCCCTCGGCTGCCGGCAAGCCACGCAAAACGCCCGAAACCGAACATGCCCACTCCCTGAAACGCTCGCCACACGGCTATCCGCGAAACCCTACATCTTCGCCTCGCAACTGACCTGCGCCGTGAACTTGCGGGCGATGTCCGCCACGGCGGGCGTCGTCAGGTCGTCGCCCGGCGGCGCCACGGCGTAGCGCACGTGGTTGTCGTCGAGGAAGGTCTTGGCCATGTCGGCATTGGTGGCGAAGTTGACGTTCTGGATCACCTCGACGCTGGGTTTCTCCTCGGTGCCGTTGTCCCGAAGGTTCGCCTTGGCGTCGACGATGCCGACGACGCGGCCCGCCTGGTCGACCACCGCGCTTCCGATGGCGCCGCTCTGCACCGGCGCCGAGATCTGCATCTGCGTGTCGTCGTCGACCAGCCCGGTCAGCGACGACACGAGGCCCGTGGTCAGGTTGCCGGTGCTCGACAGGTAGCCCGTCAGCGGATAGCCGAACACCGCGATGGCCTCGCCGAGGCGGATTTCCGGCGCCCCACGGAAGGTTGCGAAGGCCTCGGCCGTCCCGTCGATCTTGAGGAGGGCGAGGTTGCTGCGGTCGTCGCGCGCCAGAACTCTGGCCGGCGCCGGTGCCGAAATGCCCTGTCGCACCACGGCGTCGGAGCAGCCCGCCACCACCTCCGCGCTGGTCAGGAGATAGCCGTCGCCGTTGACGAAGAAACCGGTACCAGTGGCCTCGGCCGGTCCCGCCTCGGGCGCTCTCTTCGGCGTGTCGCCGCTGCTGCTCGGGGGCGCTGTGTCGCGCTTCGGCGCGTCGCCGTTGTCGCTGGGGGGCGGGGTGACGGCGACCTCCTCGAGGGCGATGCGGCCGGAAGCGACATCGTCGATGCACTTGTTCATCACCGCCAGCGCGGCAGTCGTGCCGGTCAGCGGCAGCCGGCCGTACTCCTGCCCTTCGATCTTGAGGCCCACGCGGCTGGCCTTGGCCAGCGCATCGATCGCCGACTTGTCGAGACCTTCCAGCGCCACGCCGTGGAGGGCGTTGACGCGCACGCCGACGCCGGTGCCGACCCAGGCATCGGCACCATAGTAGCGGAGGCTGACGCGATGGCTCTCCCCCTCCGCGTAGTCCCATTTCGTGCTGCCGAACATCAGGTAGTAGCGCGGTTCGGCCCGGCTGCGGTCGAGGCCGGCGAAGAGGTTCACGCCATTGGCGTAGTTGATACCGACGAAGCAGGACTTGCGGGTCATGTTGACGGCGACCAGCCAGGTGGCGGTGAGGGAGTAGAGCTGGTCGGGGGTGTAATACTCGCCCCGCAAGGCCGAGGCCGAAGCGGGAGGAGCGGCCGAAACGACCAGGGCCAACGCCGCGAGGGGTGCCGCAATAACGACAGGGCGACGAGCCGGCCTTCGCCGGGCCTGCCCGGCAAGCCACGCAAAACGACCGAAACCGAACATGCCCCCTCCCGAAACGCTGGCCGCACGGCTACCCGCGACGCTGGAGCGCGCCCGGCCAACTCAGGTTCGCCGGACGCGCTCTGCCCTTTTGTCTCCCGCAACTCCGGACGCAAAACCGGTACCCACTTTTGCTGGAGTTGCTCTATCCCATTGTCTCCCGCAACTCCGGACGCAAAACCGGTACCCACTTTTGCTGGAGTTGCTCTACCGTCTCACCTCGCAGATCACCTGCGCCGTGAACTTGCGGGCGATCTCGGCCACATCCGGCGTCTTCAGGTCCTCGCCCGGCGGCTCCACGGTGTAGTTCACCTGGTTGGCGTCGAGGAAGAACTGCGCCATGCCCGCCTTGATGGCGAAGTTGACGTTCTGGATCACCTCGATGTCGGGCTTCTCTTCGGTGCCGCGCGCCTGAATGTTCGCCTTGGCGACGACGATGGCGACGATGCGGCCGGACTGGTCGACCACGGCGCCGCCGCTGTTGCCGCTCTGCACCGGCGCCGAGATCTGCAGCTTGCTGACGTCGTCGCCCGCCCCTGTCAGCGAGGAGATGAGCCCGGTCGAAAGGTTGCCGGTGCTCGACAGCAGCCCGGTCAGCGGGTAGCCGAACACCACGATGGAATCGCCCAGCCGGATCTGCGGCGCCCCTCGGAACGTGCCGAAGGCCTCGGGCTTCTCGTCGATCTTCAGAATGGCGAGATCGTTGGTCTTCTCGCGCGCCACGATGCGCGCCGGCACCGGCCCCGACAGGGCGCGCCGCACCATGGCGTCGCCGCAGCCTTCGACCACATGGGCGTTGGTCAGGAGATAGCCGTCGCTGTTGATGAAGAAGCCGGTGCCGGTGGAGTAGCCCACGCGCCCTTCGTCCTGGTCGCGATTGGCCTCGGGCCGATTGGCCTCGGGCGGGCTGTCTTCCCTGGCCGGCGGCTTGGAAAAGCGATTGTCGTCGTTCGGCGCGGCCGGGCCGGCGGCGGAACTGTTGGCGGCGATCCGCTCGGCGATCGAGGCGAGCGATATGTTGCCGCTGGCCACCGCCCGGGCGCATTCCTCCAGCTTGGCCACGCCCTTGCCGGTGGTGGTGAGGTTGAAGGTGCCATAGTTGGTCTTGCCGATCCGAAGGGACAGCGTGCGCATCGAGGCGAACTCGTCGATGACGCCCCTCTTGATGCCCTCGAGCGATACACCGCGATACTTGTGCAGCCGCATGCCGACGCCATCGCCGTTCCAGGTGCTCACCTGGTTGAACTTGACGGTGACGGCATAATCCCCGCCTTCCTCATAGGTCCAGCCGGGGTTGGCGAACATCATGTAATACTGGTCGGAGCTGCCGTTGGCGTCCTTGCCGATCTGTATCTCCGTGTTCCCCACGAACTCCATGTCCATGACGCAGGACTTGCGGGCAAGATTGACGCCGACGGTCCACTTCTCCGCGTCGGCATAGACGTCGTCGATGAAAAAATTGTCCGAGCTCATCGCCTGGGCGGAGCCGGCCAGCACCAGCAGAACCGATGCGACCAGCGGGGCGCGGTGACTCAGGACAGACATCGACAACACCCCCATATCGCACCCGCCCCCAAACCGGATCTCCGACGCCACCCGCGGCCGTCTGCGAACCACGTGGCACGGGACGGCCGATCATATAGCTGCAGTTGCAAAAGACTGGTTTAAATTACAGGTCGGTCCACAGCGCAAATGCGGACTTTCTCCCGTTTCCGGACCGGGTCCGGAGCGGCCTCAGACCACCTCGAACACCGCGTTCGCCCCGTCCGCCTCGTAGCGCTTGACGAAATCCACCCGCGCGCCGTTCCAGTGGTAGCAGTAATGCGCGCCCTGAACGGGGATGGGGATCACGTTCGGCCAGAAGATGCCGATGCACCAGCCGCCGGCCCGCCGCACGCTCGGGTAGACCACGCCGTCGCTGCCGGCGGCGCGCAACTGCCGCCCCAGGGCTTGCGAGGCGCTGTAGTCGTCGGGGTCGAGCGCGCCGGCAACGGCGCCGACGTCGTCGAGATCGGCATCCACCGCCCCCACCAGCACGCGGAAATCCGAGGTCCAGCCCGGCGCTTCCTTCGTCGCCGCCATGAAGCGCTGATGGTGGTGGATGGTCTCGGCGATCGCCACGTCCTCGCTGTCGCCGGCATAGTAGAGGCCATAGCTGCCGTCGGTGAAGCGGCCGGGGCGAAGCGGCGAGCAATGGACGAAGGGCGCCATCAGATAGCTGGCGTTGGGGCCACCGACGCGCCGGTGTTTCGGCACCTTGGCAAGGTCGCCGATCAGGCCGCGCACGCGCGGATTGGTCTTCTCCTCGACGGCGGCCAGCGCCTCCCAGTCGCGCGGATCGGCGATATCCTCGAACAGGTCGATCGGCGGATGGATGGAGCGGATGATGCGGTAGGTCCTCGGCCACGCCACCCGCCGCCTGACGACCCCGGCGATCGCCCTGGCCGCCTCGGTCACCACGCGCCCCGTTCGGCGTCGAGATAGGCGCGCATGTCCTGAAGGTCGGACAGCTCGCCGCGCAGCATCAGGTCGAGCGCCGACTTGCCGTCGAAGGTGTCGTTGGGCTTCTTCACCCATTCATAGCCGCGCGCCGGCTCCTTGAAGAGGTAGCGCAGCCCTTTGTGGATGCCCATCAGGTGCGCCATCCGCATGCGGAGGTCGCGGTCGATCCGCCCGATATTGCCGTCCTTCCAGCGCGCCCAAGTGCGCGTCGACAACCCGCCCAAAAGCGTCGTCGCCTCGGCATCGCTGAGCTTCCACGCCTTGAAGAGATTGACCGTCGCCCGCGCCAACGCCGCCGCTTCCTCGTCGGTGATGGCGGCACCCTCGGTCCGCTCGATCAATGTGGCTTCGATGGGTTGCAGCATCATGTCTTGTCCTGTCATTTGACATGAATATAGGTGCATCACGCCAAATGGCAAGAACATAGGATGAGTTGGGACTCACGTTGGCGGTGTTGTGGGTCGAAAATGACCTTGCCCGCGCATCCATATTAGAAAGAACCTATCGAAAGCGCCTAAGCAGCGGCCATCTCTTCCGCCGCGGCGGTTGGAGATATACTCAAGGCACGATAAAGCCCGAGGGGACGCTGTGGTCCATTCATGCCCATATGGCCGCAGGGTCGACCGTAAACGGTGGCGTCTATAGCTTATTGACGCAGTGAATTCATTCGCCGAGGTGCCGCCGAGCACGGGTGAGAGCCGTTATGCCTGTCGGGATCGTCTTGCGAAAATGCCGACCAGTCGCTAAGGTTTCCTAAAGTCTTCCGCCGACACCCAATGATAATATTGCTGACTCGAGCGGTAACGGCGCCCCCCGCTGGAGAGAGCGCTGGTGAAGTTATACTCCAGCCGTTCCCAATTCTTGTGCCCATCCTGGGTATTCTCTCGCAACTCCTTCATGGAAAGCTGGATGACCCAGATGGGAGTCAGGAAATTTTTGCAAGAAATATCCAGTTTTCCACCAAAGCCGTACTGAAGGTAATACGATCCATCCGGAAAGGTTTCGTCAGCAATAGAAAGATGAGGAGGGATAAAAAAAGACGCAACAGCCCGATCTGTCGTATAGTCTCTAACCTTGACGATTAGGTTATAGAATGAATCGTCGTTCCGAATATGAAGAGAATGGATACCGACAGGCGGCGCCTCGGGCTCTAGGAAAGTCTCGAATTCCGGAGGGTTTGCACAGGGAGGGAAGCGTTGCGAGGCAGCCTCCTCGCGTTGCAGGAATTCGGCTCTCTTGGCCTTCCTATCGGCGTCCACCTGCTTGGTCATCCAAAAGCCCCCGATGCAGACGATCAAGAGGAGCACGCATTTCCAAATAAACCGCCAAACATATGAACTACCCTCGGAAGTTACGGGATCACGCTGGTCCATTTCTGCCTCGAAAAACTCTTCGCGTTCGCCGCCCCGTACAGATAAACGGTGTGGGTCAGCAACTCGCTCCTACAACTTATTGACGCGTGATTGATCTGTTCAAGGTCCATCAGCCGGCGTAGCCGCCCCAAAACCACCTCAGGGTCTGTCGAACTCCGCTTGTGATATCGTCTCGGATTCCTGATCGAACTGCATGCCTGGCGGTAACACGTGGGGGAACGCCTCGCGGGAAGTGTATTCGGAAACTTCCTTTGTCACGTAGATATGAATATCATCGGTCATGTCCACCACGCCGAATTCGCGCCAGGATACCGGCTGGATTAGCGTCTTGCAGGAGAAATTCAGGTCCACTCCGAGAGAATATTGTAGCCTATATTTAATCTCGGGCACGACTAGAACGGCATCGTTTCTGCCCCTGACAAAAAATGAAACAACGACTGAATTTGATGCGACATCTCTTACCTTGACGATAGCGTGATCATCGCTCTGGTTGATGAACCGGACCAAGTTGTTACGTCGCGTATGTACAGTCGCAGGCTTGAGCATCTCTCCATTTTGCAAAAAATACCCGCAAGCCTGAACCGGAACATTGTTCACTTCAACAAATTGGAGTGGCGGTTGATAGGTAAAAATCTTGGTCAGGAAGTAAAGCGGCGCTGCGTAAAACAACAAAGCGATCAACGGCATCAAGACATATGGGAGTTTGCTGAGCAAAGAAGCGTCCCAAGGATTTTCAAGTGGCGAGGCCTGATCATTACCAGCGGCCTCCCTGAGGCTTTTCAGCATGGCGGCGGCGGCGCGGGCGATATCGACATCTTCAGACCTAGCAGCGCTTTCGGCCAATGCGCAGGCCAGAGACCGATCACCCGCAGCGAGAAAGGCCTGTGCATTCCGAAGCGACAACTCGTCCTCGGCCTGCCTATCGCGCCGCTGCCCGAAGCCATTTGCCAGAATGACGCAGATCGACACCAAAAGCCCACCAACGGGCGGCACCCACGAACCGAAAATAAGCGAGTGGATTGAGTTTCTCAGCGCCGCCGACCTAGCGCAATCGGCGCAGTACAAACCACCTTCAGTATAGGGAGGCGATTCAAGCGGGAAGCTGGGCACGCGAGAGAACTCAACCTGACGCGGCTGGGGCGTGATTTTCCTGCAACGTGAACAACGCGTGGCGCCGCAGGTGGCATAGGCGCGGTCGCGCTCGTAAAACGCTTCCGGCCCTCCAGCGTTCTCGGGAGGCGTGCAAGCAAACCTGTCGTAATTCGCCCGACGGACCGGATCATTCAGGATATCACACGCATTTTCGACGCGCTGAAAGCCCTCGACGAGGTTATCGCCGAACTTCTTCCGGGCAATGAGACTAGACCGCCTCTTTGCTTGCTCGATCTTTGCCCTTGAGGCCGACGGCGTCAGGCCCAAGGCCCCGTAAAGCCCGAGGGGGTCGTTATGGTCCATCTAAGTCTCGGAATCGCCCAGCAGGTTGTATCAGCCTTGTTATGGACGCGGTGCGAGCAGCGCGCCACTGCGACCCATTGCTGAGTCACCTCTTGGAAAACAGGGCGTCAATTATTCCGTCAAACAGCGAGTACGCCATGTGATCGATGATTTTTTCGCCAAGAGATCGCTCGGAGCCAGCTTCCTGCCCCTCGGAAAACTTCGGGTCGTTGGTAAGTTGGCCGGCAGAGCCTTGCTCGGAATCATCGCTCGCGGGCGTATGCTCAGCGCTGCGATGAGGAGCCCGGATGTGTTCCAGTGCGGCGGACCGTGCTAAACTCAAGGCTTCATTGAAGCCGGACGGGTCCTTCTCATACATCGATGCCTCTGGCGCCTGCCTGATTGTCACCGCCCACCATATGGTGAGGCTCGAAACACGCGCTAGTGGCGACTACAACTTATTGACGAAGCGACGCCGTCAGAGCCTGCCTCGAAATTCGCTGAGGCGCGGCAGATAGCGACGAGTTCGAGAACCGAAGCGGAGCGAACTTGAGCAACGCCAGCAAAAGTGCCTTGCGGTTTTGCGTCTGGAGTTGCGTCGAGCAAGAAACAGGGCATTGGCGTTGAACCGCCAATGCCTAGGGGGTCGTGAGCACCGGAAGCGCAGAACCCTATGCCAAGGGCATCCGCCCGAAAAGCTGCAGACTTTCCGGGCCAAGCGGATGCCCAGGATGCCGCCTCAGTAGAGTTTCGTGGCAGGCGCCCTCACGGGTGCATCTTGGCACCCTTCGTAATCTTGTCGACCAGCTTCTTCTCCGCCCGCAGCGCCAGCCCCACCAGCTTGGCGTCCTCCGGCGAGAACTCGGCGAACACCTCGCGGTTGGCGGCGTCGTGGCCGGTGGCGAACATCTCCTCGACGTAGGCCGACGTCGTCGCCCCGCGCTCCAGCGACCGCTTGTGGATGGTGCGCAGCGTTTCCTGGTCGGCCACCAGCACCACCATCGGCTGGATGGACATCGGGTTGTAGACATTCCCCGCCGCATCCCGGTAGGCTTCGCCGATAATCGTTGGCGTTTGCGCGACGATGCCGCTCGTCAGGAAGGCGGTGACGTTGAGCTTCTGCCAGGTGGCGAGGTCATCGCGGACGACGAGGACGATCTTGGTGTCGAACATGCCGGCAAACTCCATGCGAGGGGTCGAAAGAGCCGACGAGATAATGCCCGGCACCGCCGCCGGTCTTGAACGTTCGTGCGGCCGCTTCAGCGATCGTCTGCGGGTCTCCATCGACGATGGCGGCGTCGAACGGCTGGAGGCGCGCTTTCACGGCAACGGCTTTTCGCCGCATCGCCACGACACCTATGCCTTGGGACTGACGCTCCACGGCGTGCAGACTTTCCGCTATCGCGGCACCCTTCGCTTCAGCCGCCCCGGCAACGTCATCGTGCTGCATCCCGACGAGGTGCACGACGGCGCGGCCGGCGACGAGGCCGGCCTCATCTACCGCATGATCTACCTGCCGCCGGAGATGATCGCCGCCACCGGCGCCTCGCCCGGCACCCTGCCCTTCGTCGCCGATCCCGTGGTGCGCGACGCCGGCCTTTGGCAGGCACTGGCCGACATCCTTGCCGACTTGGATGGAGAGCCCGGCGATCTTCAGATGGACGACGTGCTGATGCGGCTCGCCGCTGGCCTCGTCCGGCAGGCCGGCATGCGGCCGGCGAGAGCGTCCGCCACCGCCGAGGCGGCCGTCCGCCGCGCCCGCGACTATCTCGAAGCCCACGCCCTGGAGACCGTCCGCTCGGAAACGCTGGAGGCAGTCACCGGCCTCGACCGCTACGAGCTGGCCCGCCAGTTTCGCCGCCTCACCGGCACCAGCCCGCACCGCTTTCTCGTCATGCGCCGGCTCGACCGCGCCAAGCGGCTGATCGCTCAGGGAACCCGCCTCGCCGACGCGGCGCTGGACGCCGGCTTTGCCGATCAGGCCCACTTCACCCGCCATTTTCGCAATGCCTTCGGCATGACGCCCGGCCGCTGGCTGGCCATGCAGACGGCGGCGTGAGGAGCGAGTCATCTGCTCCGTCCCTATCATGCAGTCATCCTCGCGAAGGCGAGGACCTCAGGACGAGAAATCTCCTGGGCCAATATAGATCTCCTAGAGCACCCGCCGATCAGGTTGAATCAACCTGATCGAAAAGCGGCTGCTCCAGCGAATGCTCTAGGAGCCAGATATGACCGTTCCGCTCTACCTTCCTGAGGTTCTCGCCTTCGCGAGAATGACAGTTTGATATTGGGCATGCCGCGTTTCCCTGCCGCCATGGAGTCAGTCGCCGTCGGCGCGTACGTAACATCAGGGGGAGCGCCCTGCACCACTGCACCCGAGGGGACAGCATGGATACCAAGATCAGGCTTCTGGAACAGCTTTACGACCGCTTCAACGCCCGCGACATCGACGGCGTGCTGGCCTCGCTGACCGACGACGTCGCCTGGGCCAACGGCATGGAGGGCGGCCACGTCCACGGCCCGGAGGCCATCCGCGCCTATTGGACGCACCAGTGGTCGGTGATCGATCCGCGCGTCGAGCCCGTCGGCTTTCATCGGCGGGATGGCGACACCATCCGGGTCGACGTTCGCCAGATCGTCCACGACCTCAAGGGCACGCTGTTGGCCGATGCCGTGGTCGGCCACGTCTTCCGCTTCCGGGGCGGCAAGGTCGCCCGCTTCGACATCGAGGACGCCTGAGGCCGGACAGAACGGCTCCGTATCTTCACTTATAGAAAATCTGAAAGCGGCTTTCAGAACTTGCGATTAGGTCGCAAGCCATTCCGCACCTATATAGAGGGCGTCAAAAGCGAAAAGAAAGAGACCGGAATATGCCGGTCGGGAAAGGAAAGAAAAAATGCTCAACGCTCTCAAGCGTACCGCCCAGCTCCTCCGCGCGCCCAGCCAGGCCGAGCGCGACATGGACTACCTCAACCAGGCCGCCGACCGCTACGACCTCGAGGCCCGCGAACGCTACCTCGACAGCCGCGCCTTCCAGCGGACCATCGGCCTCTGAGGATCATCGGCGAAAGCCGGCACCTCCAGCACGACAGCCAGCGCTCGAAACCTTACCGGTTCGGGCGCTTTGCCGTATGCGCTCACGCCGACCCGGAGCGACTCCGGCAAAAGCGCTATGGGATGCACTGCGGTGATGAAATCGCAGGACGGTGAAATGCAGGGCATATCAGACCGGCTCGGTTCGGGGAGCGCGATATCGGCGTCGCGTTTCGTTCTGCCCGAGGTACACCTTGAATTCGCACGCGAATTCAAGCGGCCTGCGCAAGGATGACAGCATTATATGTAGGGATGACAATCGGTTAGGTGGAGGGTTCCTTTCATCGCGCTGACATCGGCAACGCTTGCCGCTCATGCGGCATCAAGCTATATGGCGTGCACTCCAGCTGTTTCCCCTTTCTATCACGCAGTCATCCTTGCGCAGGCCGCTTGAATTCGCGTGCGAATTCAAGGTGTACCTCAGGCGGGATGGAGCGAGCCGCCGATATCGTGCTCCAGAAACCAAGCCAGCCTGATCCTCTGCGCTCCACTGTCTATGCCTCTCACCGCTGATATGCGCCTGCCGTAGAGCAAAAGCGGAAGCCGGCCTTGCGTCGGTCAGATCGCGTACTGCCCGAAGTGCAGCTCGCCGCTGGTGCGGTTTCGTCCGCTGTCCTTGGAGCGATAGAGCGCCTCGTCGGCGCGCTCGATGGCCTGCTGCATGGTGGTTCCCGGTTGGGCCATGGCATAGCCGATGCTCACCGTGACGCGGCCATGCGGCGAATCCGGGTGCGGAATGTTCAGGTCCTCGATCGACCGCCGGAAGGCTTCGAGATGCGCCCGGAACAGGTCCGGATCGCTCTCGCTGATGACGAGCGTGAACTCCTCGCCGCCGTAGCGCGCGGCCATCTCGCCCTGCCGCTTGCCGAACCGCCGCAAGGTCTGGACGACGCTTTGCAGCGTCCTGTCGCCCGCCGCGTGGCCATACCGGTCGTTGAACAGCTTGAAATTGTCGATGTCGATCATTGCCACCGCCATCGGCCCCTTGCCCTCGGCGAGGCGCTGGTCGCACTCGCCGAGATGGCTGTCGAGCGCCCTGCGGTTGGCGATGCCGGTCAGTGCGTCCTGCCGGCTGGTGTCCTCCAGCGTGTCGACCATCAGGTTGAGCGCCGACGTCAGCCGGTTGAAGTCGGCGATGGGCGAGCGGACGGAGATCCGCTGCCCCGGCTTGCCGGCGCTGATCTCGCCGGCCAGAGCGCCGATGCGGCGCAGGTTGCGGATGAAGAAGAACTCGGCCAGGAACATGATGATGGCGTCGAGCATCACCGTCTCGGTGACCGACGTCAGAACCACCCCCTTCAGTTGGTTCCAGGCGCGATCGTTGGTCGCCTTGAGCGAGGACAGAAACAGGAATCTTGAGCCGTTCATCGGCAGCTTCAGCATGGCAACGTAATAGGGCTCGCCCCCCAGGACTTCCTGCCGGACACCGAGAAAGCCACTGGCGCTTCTCCGAAGGAAATCGTCCTCCATCACCGATTGCCCGGGCGCGATGAGCTTGGAGACGGCGATGCCGCCCTCCGCGCTGATGATTGCCGCCTCCGTCAGCGTCACGTCGAACAGGTTCAGCGCCTTGTTGAGAACGGTTTCCGCCTTCAGCGAGGCGAGGACCAAGTAGTCGACGTGGAGGTCGTTGCGAATGACCGTCGCCGATGGAATGACCAGCGTTCGGGAGATCGGGCTGACCTGCGGCTCGCCCCAGTAGGTGTCGTTGTTGTGCACGCTCTTGAACATCTTGCCGGTGTTCTTCACCAAAATCCCGCCAACTCCGGCGATGGACGAGCAGTAGACGATCGCCTGGGGCGTCAAGATGGTCAGATGTTCGATGCTGGTATAGAGGTCCTTCAGGCTGGACAGCCGCTTGGAGCATTGCTCCGGAGACGTGTTCTGGAACGAGTTGCTGATGGATATGCTGGAGGCGATGTTCTCCACGTCGGCCTGGGTTTCCAGCAGCATGTCCTGGACGCGCTCCAGCGATGTGCGCAGGCTGCGCTCCATCTCCGCGAGAGACTCCGCCCTTTCCCTGTGGGCGATGAGGATCTGCTGCACCAGGAAGGGCGCAAGGCAAAGGGAGATGACGATCACCACGATAAGTCGAATGCGCACCAGCCACCTTTGAAAATGTGGTCGAAGACCGGCCAAGGCCACGCCGAAAACTATCGCATCACGCCGATAAATATCGGTTAAGCCGCCAATCCAGCAAAAGCTTACTCACCAAAAGACCATTTCCGCCCTCGCGATTTATTTGGAAAGAACGGCGGAAAACCGAAGGTGCGCATCAAGCGGCGGCGAGTATTCGCTCCGCACCCTGGGCGCCCCGTAAACGGAGTTTTACCTATAGGAAATCTGAAAGCGGCTTTCAGAAGTTGCGATTAGGTCAGGGCGGCTGCCGGGCCTATATTGAGGGCGTCAAGAGAGATCAGAAAAAGAGGCCGGAAACCTCCGGTCTAGGAAAGAAGGAAAACCAAAATGTTCGCCACCCTCAAGCGTGCTGCCAAGGCCCTCCGCGTTCCCACCCAGGCCGAGCTCGATCTCGCCTACCTGAACGAAGCCGGCGACCGCTTCGACCTCGAAGCCCGCGAGCGGAACCTCAACAACCGCACCCGCCGTGGTTTCGGCCTCTGAGGACAGGACGGCCCCGAGCCGACAAGCCCCGATACGACGTCGAGCGCTCGATACCTGACCGGTTCGGGCGCTTTGTCGTATGCGGATCGAGCCCGGCAAAGTTTCAGAGCCTGCTCGCCACCAGCCCATACATCATCGGCAAGCGCGGCATGTCCTCCGGCGGGATCATGCGCCGGCCGCCGATGTCGACCATCCGCTCGAAGCCGCGCCAGCCGTTGGCGTAAGGGTACTCGACGAGCCGCTCGAGCCTGAGCCCGGCGGAGAGCAGCGCCGACACCACCTCGCCGATGCCCCAGGCGAACTCGTAGGAGCGATGCGGATTCTGGAAGTCGACGACGCCCTCTTGGTTGTCGCCCGGCGTCAGGCCGTCGCCCGACTCTGCCACATAGTCGCCGACGCCCGCCTCCTCGATCGGCGCACCGCCGAAATAGTCGTAATGCGGCGTCCAGCCCTGGTCGAACACCATGGCGAACGGGTGGAACTCCAGGAGCGCGAACCGGCCGCCCGGCCTCAGCACGCCGGCGATGCCGCGCCCCCAGGCATCGATGTCCGACAGCCAGCCGATGGTCCCATAGGAGCTGAACGCCCGGTCGAACGACCGCCCCGCGCCGATCGCCTCCTCGAACCAGGCGAAGAGGTCGGCGCGCTCGAAGACGGCCGTTATGCCGCTCTCGGCCGACAGGCGGCGCGCGAAGGCGATCGCCTCGTCGGAAATGTCGACACCGGTCACCTCGGCGCCCAGCCGGGCGAGACTGAGGCTGTCCTGCCCGGCGTTGCATTGCAGGTGGACGAGGCTCAGCCCGGCGACATCGCCGAGCAGGTCGAGCTCCTCGGGGAACAGCGTCGAGCCGCCGCCGCGGAAGAACGCCGCCTGATCGCCCTTGTGGCTGTTGTGCGCCACCGTTGCCGCGTTCCAGGACAGACGGTTCGCCTCGTGAAGATCCGTGCGCATGACATCCGCCCCCAGCGCGAGAAATCGATGGCGGACCATGCCCGTGGACGGCCGCCGGCTCAAGCCTGCCGATCGGCCAGCCGAGGGAACCCAGCCGGAGATGGCGAGTTCTACAAGGTTGGCAGGACGGAGCCGGAGGTTTCGATGGGATTGCTTGAGAACCGCGTCGCGCTGGTCACCGGTGGCGAATCCGGCATCGGGGCCGCCTCGGCCAGGGCGTTGGCGGCCGAGGGCGCGGCGGTCGCCGTCACCTATTACGCCGACGCCGACGCGGCGGGCGCCGTCCGCGACGCCATCCTCGCCGCCGGCGGCAAGGCGATGACCGTCCAGGCCGACGTCGGCGACGAGGCGCTGGTCGAACAGGCCTTCGCGGCGGTGACCGCCGAACTGGGCCTGCCCGACATCCTGATCAACAGCGCCGGTCTCAACATGAGCGGCGTGACGGTGGCCGACATGGAACTTTCCCAGTGGGAGAGGTTGATCCGCACCGACCTCACCGGCGCCTTCCTCACCTCGCGCGCCTTCGTGCGCGGCCTGCGCGAGACGAGGCGGCCGGGGCGGATCGTCAACATCAGCTCGATCCATTCGACGGCGGTGCGCTATGGCGGCGCCGACTATTGCGCGGCCAAGGCCGGGCTCGACAGCCTCACCCGCACCATGGCCGTCGAATGCGGCCCGATGCGGATCGGCGTCAACGCCATCGCGCCCGGCATGATCCTGACGCCGATGAACCGGGAGGCGCAGTCGGACCCGCAGACCCTGGCGGAAGCGCGCGAACACATTCCCTGGGGCCGCGCCGGCAAGGCCGAGGAGGTGGCGGCGCTGGCGGTCTATCTCTGCTCGGACAAGGCCGACTACATCACCGGCGCCATCCTGACCATCGACGGCGGCCTGACGCTCGAACAGGCGCTGGGGGCCTGACATGGCAGAAGTCGATTTCAACGTCGAGAATATCGAGCCGGTGATCGTGCACGGCCCCGATGCGATCAGCCAGCGCGACCTGATGAGCCCATACGTGTGGAAGGGGCCGCACGACCACGACTACAGGATGATGGTGCGCGCCGTGCCGCGCATGGGCGAGACGGGCGACACCGGCACCATCTGGTACGCCAAAAGCGACGACGGGCTGACCTTCACCGCCACCGACAGGCCGGCGATCGCGCCCGGTCCGGGGCCGGAGGATGCCGGCGGCTGCGAGGACCCGACGGTCGTTCAACTGCCCGACGGCGGCTATGTCGTCTACTACACCGGCGTCGCCGCCGACGGCCGCCATGGCGAGATGCTCTATGCGGCCGGTCCCGGCATCGAGCACCTCAAGAAGAAGGGCGTGGCGATGGCCTCGACCCCGTCCGAGGGCAACGTCAAGGAAGCCACCGTCGACCGCACCAAGGCCGGCCGCTGGCGGATGTTCTACGAGTATGCCGCGAACGGCGCCTCGCTGATCGGTCTCGCCACCGGGCCCGATGTCGACGGCCCCTGGCAGCACGAGCGCCAGCCTTTCGCGCCGCGCGAGGGCATGTGGGACAACTTCCACCTCTCGACCGGCCCGCTGCTCACCACCGACAAGAACCAGCCGGTGATGTTCTACAACGGCGCCACCGAGGACGCCCGCTGGCGCATCGGCTGGATCGCCTTCGATGCCGAATATCGCAAGGTGATCGACCGCTGCATCGAGCCGCTGATCGCCCCGCCGCCCTCGCCGAACCGCTTGGCCACCGACATCGCCTTCGCCGCCTCGGTGGTGATCGCCGGCGGCCACATCTGGCTCTACTTCTCCCGCGCCGACCGCGCCCTGTTCCGCGCAACGATCCGCAGATACGGGCGGTGACACCCCGGCCAATCGCCGGTCAGGCGGCCTCGTCCGCCTTCGTCACCGTGAACCGCAGCCCGAGCGCCTTCATCACGCCGATCAGCGTCGACAGCTTGGGGTCGCCCCTGTCGCTCAGCGACTTGTAAAGCGCCTCGCGCGTCACCCCCGCTTCCCTCGCGATGGCCGACATGCCCTTGGCCTTGGCGATGTCGCCCAAGGCAACGGCGATCATCTTCGGGTCGCCATCCTCGAAGGCGGCTTCAAGGTAGGCGGCAACCGCCTCGTCGCTGGTCAGGAACTCGGCGGGGTCCCATTTGGTCGTCGAGAGTTCCATTCAGACCTCCTTCGCCATGTCGATGACGCCAGTAGCTGTGAACTACAGATTACGACAAGCAACACGCAGCCGCTCTCTTCGTCAAGGCGGCGCCCATGGTCCGCCCCCTTCCGCTAGCACTCAGGCTCACCTATTCTGTGAACAAACAGAGGAGCGCAACCTTGGGTAAATACATTGCCGCATTCAGCTTCCTTGCGCCGATGATCGGGTTCATCATCTACAACGCCAAGGAGAATAATCTGATCCTGCAATACGACCCGAAAGCAAGGCGCGTCCCCGGCCCCGGTTTGGCAATGTACATTGCATCGGACAGGCTATATCGGAACCCGGAGTTCATGAGAGCGTACAACAGGCTAAGCTATATTAAGTGGGGATGTTTCCTAGCCTGGGTGATCGCCTTGTTCATTCTCACCCGCTACAGATACTACTTCGGCTGAAAGGCCCGCTCCTCCCCCTCGTCGTAGTTAACAAATCCTTATCCATCTGCTGGGATGCTTGGGCTTCGCGACGGTTCCACCGTCGCGTTTCGTCTTTCAAGGTTTTGTCGATGGCCTTCTATCGCTCGTTTCTCGTTCGCTCGGCCGCGCTGGCGCTTGCCGGGCTGATCGCCGGATGTTCGGCGCTCACCTTCGACGATGGGCCGGTGCGCGCCACCCCGCACTTCCGGGGCGACACCTTCGAGATCCGGCATCCGTCGAAGGACACCATCGAGGGCATCGACGTGTCCTATTTCCAGGAGACGGTGGACTGGAGCGCCGTGAAGGGCGACGGCATCCGCTTTGCCTACATCAAGGCCACCGAGGGCGGCGACCGGGTGGACCAGCGCTTTGCCGAGAACTACGTCGGCGCGGCGCGGGCCGGCGTGCTGCGCGGCGCCTACCATTTCTGGTACCACTGCCGCCCCGGCGCCGAGCAGGCGGCCTGGTATATCCAGAACGTGCCGCGCGACGCCAACGCCCTGCCGCCGGTGCTCGACATCGAGTGGACGCCCACCTCGCCCACCTGCACCAAGCGCCCGCCGGCCGCCGACATCTACCGGGACATGCAGGCCTTCCTCGACACCGTCGAGGCCTATTACGGCAAGCGGCCGGTGATCTACACCTCGGTCGACTTCTACCGCGACCGACTGGTCGGCGCCTTCGAGCGCTATCCGCTGTGGGTGCGCTCCACCGCCGTCAAGCCGAAGGAGGCCTATGGCGACCGCCCCTGGCACTTCTGGCAGTACAGCTCGACCGGCCGCGTCGCCGGCGTCAAGGGCAACGCCGACCGCAACGTTTTCTACGGCACGGAAGCCGATTTCCGGAAGTTCCTCGCCGACAGCGCCGTCGCGCCGGCCCTGGTCGCGGAGCGCTAGAAAGCGCCGACGCTCGGCAACGACACGCCTCCATGGGATTGCGGGCCTTCTCGGGCCGGAGACGGGCGCCTTTGCACGGCATGAAAAATCATACCCATGATTTTATTGAGCAATTTGCCATTTATACGATAAAATGCGTATGATGGATGAATCGCTTGCCCGACCGGAGAGGATTGATGGACCGAGACCAGACGATCGGCACTGGCAGCTTCACGCTTCGACGCGACGAGGTGCTGAACGCCATGCTGGATCAGCGCGACGCATCGGCGGAGATCGTCGAGAGGAAGACGGGCTTCTGGCGCAAGCTCCGGCTGGTCTCGATCATCCTGGGGCTGCCGATCGTGGTGACGGGTATCGTGCTCGACCGGCCGCCATTCATGCAGATCGGCTTTGCCGCGCTGTTCGTCTTCGGCGGCCTTTACCAGATCAGCGACTGGTGGATCAAACGCACCATGAAGAAGATGGGCGTCACCCGCAGGGTGTCGCGCAAGTCGGTGATCAAGGCGTTCGACAAGCGGATCTTCAAGGGTCGCGACAGCGTCCGGAGCGAAGCCAGGTTCGGCGAGGACGGCTTCGAACTGGTGCAGGACGAGGTCCGCTTTTCCGCCGCCTATGACGACAGCGAGAAGATCGACGTCATCTTCGAGCGGAACGGCTGGCTGCAGATCGTGCTCGGGCCGAGCCGCAAGCTGCCGGACGTCGTCTTCCTCATCCCGCTGGGTAAGCTGTCCGACCCCGACGCGGTGATGGAACGCGTCCGGATGAGCCCGATGTTCGTCTTCGACAACTCCTGAGCATTCGTCCGAAAAGTTGCAGACTTTTCGGATAAGCGACTGCGGAGCGAGAACCGTCTGCGCATCTCGCCCGCGTCATTGACTTGGCACGGGCCAGTTGCTATCGCACGACCATGATGGTGACCCTGCCCCTTTCCGGCCAGTCTCTTTCGGGCCTGTATTACGCGCTGCTGACATAGCGGCGAGGGCATCATTTGCTTTTTCAACCGCGGCCTGACCAGCGGTTGAAGTGGACGGACACCAGCCCTGGCGGCGTCGCCAGTGCGAGGATGTCATGCCAGACGCTCCCATGAGACGATCCGATGTGCCGGTGGGCATCATTGGCTTTGGTGCCTTCGGGCAACTGATGGCCGAGCATCTGCGCGCCTATGCCCCGATCCTCGCCCACGACATCGCGCCCGACGCGGCCCGCGCCGAGGCGCTGGGCGTTGCACTCGTGCCGTTCGAGACCGCCGCCGCCTGCCCGGTCGTCGTCCTGGCGGTGCCGGTGAGCGAGATGGCCGGCGTGGCGTCGCGGCTGGCGCCGCACCTCACCCCCGGCGCGCTGGTGCTCGACGTCGGCAGCGTCAAGGTCGAGCCGGCCGCCATCATGCTGGAGATGCTGCCCGACCACGTGGAGATCGTCGCCACCCACCCGCTGTTCGGCCCGGTCAGCGCCCGCGCGGGGCTCCGGGGGGCGCGCATCGCCATCTGCCCGCTGCGCGGCCGGCGCTTCCGCGTCGCCGCCTTCTGCCGCCGGCTCGGCCTCGACGTCATCCTGACGACGCCGGAACAGCACGACCGCGACGCCGCCGAGGTGCAGGGCCTGACCCATCTGGTGGCCAGCCTGCTCACCCGCATGGACCTCCACCCGACGCGCCTCACCACAAGGAGCTTCGAGCTGCTGATGTCGGCGGTCGACATGGTCAGGAACGACGCCCCGGAAGTCCGCCACGCCATCCTGGCGTCGAACCCCTATGCCGGCGACGTGCTGAGGCGCTTCAAATCGCTGACGTCGACGTTGGATGACCGGGGGCTGTAGGGAATGGAGCTCTATAGTTCCCTTGAGCCCTTTCCTGCCCGAGGTTCTGCGCCTTCGCGCAGAATGACAATCTATGTATATGTTTTTGTTATATAATTTTGTCATCCTGCGCGAAGGCGCAGGACCTCAGGCAGAATGGAGCGCAACGCCGATATCGGCCTCCCCTACCCGATCCACTCGCGAAACCGCCGCTCGCCCTCCGGCGTGAACGCCACCACGCGGGACGACGGCAGCCGCCTTGCCCAACTGAGCGCGAACAGCCGATCCAGCGTCGCCTTGCCGATCAGCCCGGCGAGGTGGTGCCTCCGCTGGCTCCAGTCGAGGCAGGCGCGGCACGGCGGGCGGTTGCTGCGCGGCAGGCTGTCCGGCGTCACGCCGATGGCGGAGAAGCGCGACCAGCCCGCCTCCGTCACGCCGAGGTCTTCGGCCAGCCAACCGGCCTCGCGCGCCCGGTCGTAGAGCGCCACACCCATTTCGCCGGCCAGATGATCGTAGCAGACGCGCGCCTTCCTCAGTGCCGGCTCCTTCGGCCCAGTGCGCACCGGCGGGGCGGCATCCGACGAGAACACCATCAACGCCTCGATCAGCGCCGCCACATGCGCGCCGGCCAGACGGAAATAGCGGTGCCGCCCCTGCGCCTCCACGGCCAGCACCTCGCCGTCGACCAGCTTGGCCAGATGGCCGCTCGCCGTCTGCTTGGTGACGCCGGCAAGGCCGGACAACTCGGTGGCGGTCAGCGCCCGGCCGTCCATCAGCGCCAGCAGCATGGAGCTGCGGGCCGGGTCGGCCACCAGGGCGGCGATGCGGGCGATGTCGGGGCCTTCTCTCATGGTTCGATGATAGCCGAACCATCGTCGCGCGCCAGTCGCCTATACCAAGGGCATTGCAATGCCTCTGGGTATTCCATTTGCCGGTTTCTCATGCCCCTGACGCAATGAGAAATCGGCAATGATCTCAATGAGCGGATGCGTCAGCATCTTCGCGAATTGGCATGCCAGGACAAAAGGAGATGCCGATGATCGCAGTGATTTTCGAAGTGGACGTGCCCGCCGAAGCCAAGGGCGAATATCTCGATTGGGCGGCCGAGCTCCGGCCGCTGCTCTCGGAGATCGACGGCTTTCTCTCCATCGAGCGGTTCCAGAGCCTGACGACGCCGGGCCGGCTGCTGTCGCTGTCCTTCTGGCGTGACGAGGCGGCCGTCGCCCGATGGCGCGCCCTCCCCGAGCACCGCCGGGCACAAACCGCCGGCCGCGACCACGTGTTCGCCGGCTATCGCCTGCGCGTTGCCGAGGTGCTGCGCGACTACGGCATGACCGAGCGAGCCGAAGCGCCTGCCGACAGCCGAGAGTTTCACACCTAGCAATTCCAGCAAAAGTGGCCGCCGGTTTTGCGTCCGGAATTGCGTGGCAAGAAGACAGAGGAACAGCATGTTTGACGTGGAGTTCGATCTCGCCAACCGCCCCGGCGCCCTGGCCGATCTCGGCGAGGCCATGGGCCGCGCCGGCGTGTCCTTCGAGGGCGGCGGCGTGTTCACCGAGGGCGAACGCGCCGTGGCGCATTTCCTGTTCAAGGACGGCGAAGCGGCGCGCCGGGCGGCCGAGGCGGCGGGCATTCCGGTGGTCGCCATGCACCGCCCGCTGATCCGCCGCCTGAAACAGGGCACGCCCGGCCAGCTCGGCGCCATCGCGAGGGCGCTGGCAGAGGCGGGCGTCAACATCCTCACCCAGTATTCGGATCACCACAACCGCCTGATCCTGATCTGCGACGGGCCGGAAGCGGCGGCGGAGGCGACGAGGGATTGGGAGGATGGGAGATAGGGGAGCGCTATAGGTCCCTTGGGCTCTATCCTGCCTGAGGTCCCCGCCTGCGCGGGGATGACAGAAGAATTATATATATGAGACAGATGGATAGCGCATCCATCATGCTGTCATCCCCGCGCAGGCGGGGACCTCAGGCAGAACAAAGCGATCGGCTCATATAGGGCGCCTGATGATAGTGGCGCCGGCGATGTTCCCTACTCCAACTCCCCCAAGAAGAACCCCTCCAGCTCCGCCGCCAGCGCCTCCGGCGCCTCCTCGGCCATGTGGTGGCCGCAGTCGATGCCGGCTCCCGTCACCGGCAGCTTCGACCAAGGCTGCCAGAGGGCGAGGAGGTCGCCGTAGAGTTCCTCGAGGTCGTCCTTCTTCGACCAGACGACGTGGACCGGGCAGCGCAGCTTGCGGCCGGCTTCCTGGTCGTCGAGGTCGTGCATCGGGTCGACGTAGAGGCCGGCGCGATAGTCGCCCAGCATGCCCCTGACGACATCGGGGTCGTGGATGGCGGCGCGATAATCCCTGTAGTTGTCGCCGCCCATCGCCTCGGGCGAGCCGCCGTACCAGGCGTCGGGATCGGCGAGAATGGCCCGCTCGGGCTTGTCGGGCTGGGCGAAGAAGAACCAGTGCCACCAGCGGGCGGCGAAGCGCGCGTCGCAGCGGGCCAACGCGTCGAGGATCGGCACGCCGTCGAGCACGGCGAGCTTCATCACCTTGGTGGGGTGATCCATGGCGGTGCGGAAGGCGGTGTAGGCGCCGCGATCGTGGCCGGCGAGGTGGAAGGCGGAATGGCCGAGGTGGCGCATCAGGTCGACGCAGTCGCGCGCCTTGGCGCGCTTGGACGACCACTCGTGATCGGTCGCGTCGGCCGGTTTCGACGACTTGCCGAAGCCCCGGAGGTCGGGACAGACCACGGTGAAACGACGGGCTAGGAGCGGCGCCACCCGGTGCCAGGTGGTGTGCGTCCTCGGATGGCCGTGCAGGAGCAGCAGCGGCGGGCCGGAGCCGCCGTGGCGCACCCTGAGGCTCACCTCGGGAAGTTTCACCGTCTCCAGCGTGAAGCCGTCGAACATCGCCGTGTCCCTTGCTCCGGATCCATGGAGGGATCGAACGGCCGAAGGCCGGGAGATGTTCCCGCCCGCCTCGGCCGGTTTTGTCGGAACAATCGGCAGACCCCACGATTGTAGCCCCACGCGGCGCGTCGTCTCCGAGGCCGCCCAGGGAGATCTTCATGTACCACCACGTCAAGAAGCTGATGTACACCGTGCGGGTCGACGAGCCCGATCCCCGCTTCGGCAACATGCTGCTGGAGCAATTCGGCGGCGCCAACGGCGAGCTCGCGGCCGCGATGCAATACTCCATCCAGGGGCTCAACTGCGAGGATGCCGCCCGCAAGGACCTGCTGATGGACATCGGCACGGAAGAGCTCAGCCACCTTGAGATCGTCGGCACGCTGGCCCGCATGCATTTGAAGCCGATGAAGTCGGTGCGCGAGGATGCCGAAGCCGATCCGCTGATCGCCATTGCCGGCGGCGGCGGCGTCAACCTGTTCAACTCCATGGGCAATCCCTGGACGGCCGACTATCTCAAGATCACCGGCGAGCTCGACGTCGACCTCCGCAGCAACATCGCCGCCGAGGCGCGCGCCAAGATCGTCTACGAGCGGCTGATCGACTTCTGCCGCGACCCCGGCACCAAGGATGCGCTGCAGTTCCTGATGACGCGCGAGATCACCCACATGAAGGCCTTCGCGCTGGCGCTGGAAAGCATGGGCAAGCCGCCGCTGATGGTCGGCCGCATCGCCCCGACGCCCCGGCTGGTCAACCAGTATTTCAACGAGTCGACCGGCGAGGGCCAGCTTGGCGAGGTGGACGCGCGCGGCCCGTGGAACGAGGGCGACAACTGGGAAATGGTCGAGGCCAGGGCCTTCATGGGCCTTGAGGGCGATGGCGCGGCGCCCGAGGGTAGCGACGTCGCCGCCGTCACCAGCGACACCAAGGACGCCGATGCCCTGCGCCAGATGCTGATCGAGGACCTGCGCTACCTGCTCAGCGCCGAGCAGCAGCTCGTCAAGGCGCTGCCCAAGATGGCGAAAGCCGCCAACACCCAGCAGCTCAAGGACCTGTTCGAGTTCCACCTCAGGGAAACCAACACCCAGGTCGACCGGCTCACCGAGGCGCTGAAGGCGCTCGGCGGCTCGTCCAGCGCCAAGGTGTCCAAGGGCATGCGCGGCCTCGTCGAAGAGAGCGAGGAGATCGTCAAGAAGGGCGAGCAGAACCCCGATGCCTTCGCCGACCTGGCGCTGATCGGCGTGGCCCAGCGGGTGGAGCACTACGAGATCGCCGCCTACACGGCGGCCCGCAACATGGCCATCCAGCTGCACGAGCACGAGATCGCCCAGCTGTTGACCCTGTCGCTCGGCGAGGAGATGAAGTCGGACTATCTCCTGAACCAGGTGTCCCAGCCGCTCACCTCGCTGGCCGGCATGCCGCCCGCCGTGCGTTGAACGGGACCGGTCAAACGAATGGGGTGCCGCCGCGCGTCGGCGGCCCCTTCAGCTGCGCACGAAGCCGTCGTCCGTCAGCCTGAGCGCCCGAAGGTCGACGCCCAGTTGGGCGCGGAAGCGGGCCACGGCCGCCTCGGCCAGCCGATCGGCGGCGGCGCGGTCGCCGCGTGCCACGGCGTCGGCATAGGCGGCGTGCTCTGCCAGGAACTCCAGCATCAGCGCCTCGGACAGCCGCTGCCGCTCGGGCCCGTCGAGCCGGTCGAAGCCGGGGCTGGCGACGATCATTTGCCGCACCTGCCGGCGCACCGCCTCGGCGCCCTCGCGGCTGCTGTCGGCGCCGTTGGCGATGGTCCAGTTGAGCAGCCAGTAGCCGGCCACGACATCGGCCATGTCGCCGGGGTGAAGGCCGTCGTCGCCGACGATCCTGGCCCAGCCGCGCACCGGATCGCGGTCGCCGAGGGCGGCGGCGACGCGGCGGCCGCTCTCGGCGCTCCTGAGGAGCGACATCCATTCGGCATAGGCGCGCCGGGCGTCGGCGCCCGCTTCCGGCGAGGCGCGATAGGCGGTGGCCGATGCCCTCGGCAGAACCGCCTCCGGCGCACCGCCGCGCCCGTCGAGCACGTCGGATATGACGCGGCTGTCGGGCAGCAACGCGGGCAGCCCCTGCGCGCCGGCCGGCGCGGCCAGAGTGAGGGGAACGAGGATCAGCAGACGAGCGAAGCGAGGCGTCATGGGCAAATCTCCCGATGATGCTTTTCCAACTCGCCAGCCCGCCGTTTTGTTCCGCCCCGCTTCGCCGCCGTCCCGAAGCCTCCTGAAAGCCAAGAAAGCATGGGTTCCGCATGGAACTTCCGGCAAGGTCGAGCGTCTTTACAACACAGGATCTGGTGGCGCTCGGCCAGTCGCTTCGCCGATATTGATAAAATCCACAGTCTAGCTTCAGACTTCCCCAGGGCCTCACCTGCAATCTGGCCACCAAAGGAGGTGCTCGGCATGAACATGGAGGACCTCTACCGCCTTCTCCGCACCGGCCACATCCAGGCGCAGGGCATCGTCGACACCGTGTCCGACCCCATGTTGCTGCTGGACGAGAAGCTTTGCGTGCAGAATGCCAGCCGCGCCTTCTTCGAAGTCTTCCAGGTCGAGCGCTACGAGACGATCGGCCAGCCGATCCATGAGCTCGGCAATGGCCAGTGGGACATTCCCGACCTCCGCCAACTGCTCATGCAGGTGATCCCCCGCAGCGCGGCGGTGATCGACTACCGCGTCGAGCACGAGTTTCCCCGGCTCGGCCGGCGCGTCATGCTGCTGACGGCACGAACGCTGCACCACCCCGACAACAACAGCCACCTCATGCTGCTGTCCATCGTGGACGTCACCGAGCGCGACGAGCGCGACTCCGAGAAAGACATGCTGTTCGGCGAGCTGAAGCACCGCATGAAGAACCTGCTCAGCGTGGCCCGGTCGATCGCCCGCCAGGCCACCACCGAGGGACGGTCGGCGGCCCAGTACCGCGACGACTTCCTGGGGCGGTTCGGGGCGCTGGTGGAGGCGCAGGAGCTGGGCTTCATCGGCGACGAGGCCACCGACCTCACGGCGCTGATCGAGCGCGTGCTGGCGCCCTACGCCAACGATCCGGAGGCGGTGACGATCACGCCCGACGGGCCGGTCATCCTGGGGTCGAGCACGCTGACCTCGCTCGGCCTGGTGCTGCACGAGCTGGCCACCAACGCCGCCAAGCACGGCGCGCTGTCGGTGCCGGACGGCCGGCTCTCCGTCGGCTGGCAGGCCGATGCGGCGAGCGGCTTCCTCCAGATCACCTGGGTGGAAAGCGGCGGCCCGCCGGTGACGCCGCCGAAAACCACCGGCTTCGGCACCCGGCTGATCCAGACCGTCATCTACCACGGCGAAGTCCGGCAAACCTACGCGCCCGACGGCCTGGAGGTGGAGATCCTGATCCCCTTCGGCTCCGCCGCCATTCCGACGTGACGGCTATGGCAGGCAGGCATCTGCGGGGAGAGGATGCAGGGACAGTGGACCGAACGGACGTATCGCGCTGGCTTGGTTCGGGGAGCGCGATATCGGCGGCTCGCTCCATTCTGCCCGAGGTACACCTTGAATTCGCACGCGAATTCAAGCGGCCTTCGCAAGGATGACAGCATTATATATAGTGGTGACAACCGGTTAGGTGGAGAACGCCTTTCATCGCGCTGTTATCCGCAACGCTTGCCTCTCATGTGGAATCAAGCTGTATGGCGCACACTCCAGCTGTTTCCCCTTTCTATCAAGCTGTCATCCTTGCGAAGGCGAGGACCTCGGGCAGAATGAAACAATCGGCCGCTATCGCGCTCCCCAAACCGTGCCAGTATGCTCCTCCGCGCTCTCCACAGATGCGGGCACACCATAGCGCCGCCAGCTACCGCTCCAGCCCCGCCAAAAACGCCCGCGCCGCCGCCCGCACGTCGTCGAGGTGGGTGAAGAGGGCGGTGTGCCCTCCCTCCGGCACCACGTGCAGCGTTGCCCCGGCGATCTCGCGCGCCGAGCGTTCGCCGTGGGAGAACGGCACCACCTTGTCGGCGTCGCCATGGATCACCAGCGTCGGCGCCGTCACCCCGGAAAACGGCAGCGGCGGCAGGGTGGCGAACCCCATGGTCTCGGCCAGCGTGCCGGGCATCCGGTCGGCCAGCCGGTCGAAGGTGCTGGCAAGCAGCGAGCGCAGCAGCGGCCCCGCCTCCGGGTGGTCGAGCGTCCGCCGCACCAAGGCCGGATCGCCGATGGCCCGCGCCGCCGCCTTTTCCGGCTGCCGGCCGCGCAGCCAGGCGAACAGCGACATCAGGCCGGGCACGCGGATCAGCCAGCCGAACCAGCCGAGCCGCTTCAGCACGTAATCCGGCACGTCGAAGCGGCCGCTCGCCGTGGAAACGAGGATCAGCCCGGCGCAGCGCTGGGGATGGCGGGCGGCGAAGGCGATGGCCGAGGGACCGCCGGCCGACACCGCCGCCACGATCGTCCGCTCGATGCCGAGCCTGTCGAGCAAGGCGGCGAACAGATCGGCCTGTTCGGCGACGCTGGCATCCGTCCGAAAAGTTGCAGACTTTTCGGAGGAAGCGGATGCCTCAAGAGTGTCCCCGGAAGCACGCGGCGTGCCGAGATAGCCGGGGCGCGAAAGGGCGACCACCCGGTAGCCGGGCGCCTTGCCGAGGAGCGCCTCGGCCAGGATCAGGCTCTGGTCGTAGCCGCCCATGCCGCCATGCAGCGCCAGAACGGCCGGGCCGTCGCCGCCGTCGGTGTGCTGCACCACGCCGCGCGGCGTATCGGTGAGCAAGACGGCCGGCTGGTCGGCGAGGGGAACGAAGCGGGGCGACCGACGCGCGTCGGCCGCGTGGGAAAGCGTCCTGGACATGACTCATCCTCGATGCGTGCCGAAATCGCTGGCGATTGTCGTGGTCGCTGCCTTGCGACGCGGCACGGGTGAGTGTCCGTCACGGGCTCTGGAGCATTGTGCGGAAAAGTGGAAACCGGTTTTCCGCAAAAACAATGCGACAACAAGGAACCAGAGCATGTTGGCGAACCAGGGTTCGCCGGACATGCTCTGTAAGAACGCCCGGAACCGCTGCCGGTTCACGGCTGTCTCAAGCGGCAGGTTTAGCACCCCCTCTCGGGGACAGCGACGCCTCGGTGAACTGCCGACCGAGGGCAGAAATAGCGCGAGATCGAGCGGCCGGCAAGGCGGCCTCCTTGGGAGTCCATGGGAGTCCAACCGCGCCTATGGGGAGTCAGCGTATCGCGAAAAGAATGCCGCCCCCGGTAGAGTTTCGGGTCAAGCTCTCAGCGCGGCGGGGTCAATGGCCCCGGTATCGGCGGAACCGCCGCCCTCTCCACCAGCTCGTCGAAAAGGTCCGCCACCGCCTGCGCGTCCGACGCGTCGACGACCCTCAGCCCCGTGTCGCGCGCTTCGGCAAGGAGGGCGGCGTTCTCCCTCAGCGAACGGTCGATGAAGGCGTCGATCGGCGTGCGCTCCCCCGGGCCGCGCGTCTCGTAGGCGGCGGCCGAGCGCATCCGCTCGACAAGGAAGCCGTCGGGCGCGTGGAGCAACACGCCGAACACCTCGTTTGAGAGCAGCGGGGCGATGTAGGCCGGCCGGAGCGCCGCGCCCTCCAGCACGAACGGCCGCCCCGCCGCCCGCTCCGCCTCGATCATCGGCCGCACCTGCCGCCACATGTTCTCGTGGTGCACCTTCAGGAACCAGTGGATCGTCTCGGGCGTCAGCCGCTCGTAGAACTCCAGCACCTGTGACGGCACGCCGAGCCACGGCCGCCCCGGATGCCGCCCCAATCCATCCGTCGACAGCCCCGCCCAGCCGAGCCGCCCGGCCAGCCTTTCGGCCAGCGTCGACTTGCCGACATGCGACGTGCCGGAAATGAGGACGGCTTCGAGGGGGAGCGGCATGGAGACCTCGCGTTGCGCCATGATCCATAAACGGATCGCGAGGCCCCTTTATGGACCATTTATGGCCCATCGGGGAACCGGCAAGGTGGCGCGATGGGCGTCAGTCGGCAAGGCCGATCATGACCAGCAGCATGTTGTTGAGCGCCAGCATGTCCTGTGGCGAAAGCCGGCCGATCACCGGGCCGCATTTGGCACGCGGATAGGCCAGCACCTTGTCCACCATCACCTGCGACACGGCCTTGAGGCCATTGTCGGCGGTGGGTTCAAGGGTGAGGCGATAGAGCGGCGCGTCGGCAAGCGTACTGGTCAGCAAGGCGACGAGCACGCTGTCGGCGGCATCGAGCGCATCGGACTGAATGACGAGGGCGGGGCGCGGCTTGCCGTAGTCACCTTGCGCCGCCACCGTGACAAGATCGCCGCGTTTCATTCCTCGGGCCACTCAAACGCTTCGGCAATAAAGCCCAAGGCGTCGGCCTCTTCGGCCCGGCCGCGCAGGGAAAGCCCCTGCCGCCTGGCCTCGGCGGCAAACTCCGGCCGACTAGGATCAGGCACCCAAATCCGCAACTGCTTCATGCCCCGGCGCTGCTGTTGCTGCCGATAACGCTGAAACTTGCTCAGCCTGTCATCTGTCTGCTTGGGGCGCGGCATAGTGCCCTCCATAAGGTTGCGCACTACCTTAACATGAGAGTTGCGCGCTACCTAATCGCTATCCACTCCTTCCTGCCGGAGCTGCTAACTGTGATCTGCTACAGCCGCCATTGCACCTCTATTCGTTGGGCAGAGTGGAACTCAACTCCAGAACGGTCCGAATTTCTCTGATGCAAATCGGGGAGATATCAAGTGCCACTAAGTCGAGCTTACGAAGCCAGTCGCGAAGATCGGCCAATCGCATTTCTTTATCTGTAATATACTCGACAAGAGACTCTGCCGATGTCCGCGAAAGCCCCAGCGCCATCAAGTTGATCATTGCACCAGACGACCCCCCGACTTCAAGAAAAAGCGGAATATCAGGGATGATCTTAATGTATTGAGCCTTATCTGCGCGTTCAAGCGCAACTCTCAACAATGAATTATAACAAGTGAAATACTTTACATAACGGAATCTCAAATCTTGTTCGACGTTTTCCATAGTCTCCCTGATAATCGTGGCGACGCTTTTTTTACCCTTCTCCTTGGTCTGGTTGTAGCGAATTGCTGAGTCGATTAGCACCGGTAGGGCGTCCCCTCGCATCCATCGCAAAGCCAAAGGTGCAAAGAAAAAATGGCGTTTGTCCTTGCTGTCATACTTCAAAAGATATGTATGTATCCGCCTGAACGCTCTATAGTAATTATTCGAGACCTCTTTGAAATCGCCTAAGGGGTGCGAAGGGATCATCTCTTCCGGAGGAATCTTCTTGAGTCTTTTCACCATATATGTAAGTAGATCAAACTGACGAAAAATTGATACACCAATATTACTGTTTATAACATCGGTCGGAATATCAACTGTGGCCGATATTTGTTTAATCCGATCTCGGATTGAGCGAAGCGTCTGTGTATTTACTAATGAAATATAGCGATCCAGAGTTCGATCGAGGCGTCCAACACGTTCGTCGAGCACCAATTTGCCTAACGTGATCTCCAAGTTAGGGCTAACATCTGAGGAGATCGACGCATCATTCAAGAACATAAGCAGATCGTCGGCTTGATCAACAATCGCGGTCTTCAATGCCGACGTGACCGACACACCCCGCCCCTCTTCTAGCGGTCGATTCTCCCAGCTTCCGTAGTCAATCAGGAAAACGTTGCCTTCAAGCTCCTTACCCATCCGGCCAGCACGGCCGGAAAGATTCCAAAACGCGGGTCCGGATATTGCCCTACCCCTTCCCGTTGTCGGTTTAGAGAGGAAAATGTTCCGAGCTGGCAAGTTAAGACCGTAAAGAAGGGTACTGGTACAAATAAAATAGTGGATCTTTCGGTCGCGAAAATGATCTTCGAGCTGCTTTCGCAAAAGACTTGGCATATGCCCATAATGGAAACCAACGCCTCTCTCCAGAGTAGTTGCCAAAGCATAATCCTTATGGACATGCTTTTTTACAAAGCCGATCAACTCAGAGAGAGCGTCAGTCCGCATTTTGTCTTCAGGAAGATCAAGAGCAATCTTCAGAGCGATCTTCTCGGCATCCGATTTTCCTCCCGCGTAGACTATGCTTGAACCGGACCGTCCAAAGAGCAAACTGATATAACTCAAGCGATCAAGGTCGGTAAGTAACCGATTAGGAAGAGTAATGGTGGCAACCTGGACTTCTTCAGGATCGACCAAAACCTTAACAGACACCGTCGGTTCTGGTCGCTCCGTGTAGTCCAAGAAGAGGATATTTTGCGTAACAGGAGAACGCTTTGATATACTGGTATTGAATCCCTCTAGATCAAAAAGATCTCCAAAATAAGCGGGATTTTCTATGAGTGGGCCGCTAAAAATTAATTGAGATCGCTGCGGACTAGCGTTTATGCGATCCATAACAGATTCCAAAAGAACACCACGACTACCATCGCCAATCATCTGCGCTTCATCCACGATGACTAGATCAAGGTGAAGATTAGGACTCGCGATCAATAGTGCATCGAGTCGTTCTTGCGTTACGACATAGAGAAGACCGCCAAACTCACCCGGAGAGAGATCGACCGGAATACTCGCGATAGTTACATTACGGACACCATGCGCTGCCAGCGCCGCCGAGGCATCATCAGATACTTGATTGATCAACGCTCTAGTTGGCACGACATATGCCGCCGTTTTCACTACGCCGGCTCGAAACTGCTCGACCAAATGGAGCAGGAGAACATACGACTTACCTGCTGAAGTTGGGCCACTAAGAGTTCCCGAGCGTCCACCGGCGAGGAGCTTCCAGCTTTGAAGCTGGAACGGCGTAAAGACGTGCTCAGAGTCATCGCCGGTAGCAACTGTTTGTTCTAAACGACACCTAACAAATTCATGCTGCAGTGATAGCGGAGCATATTGCGGAAACGACGTGCGACCACCCGCCGTAAGGAGAGCAGGAAAATTTCGCAGGCGCCCCTGTATCATTGCAAAGAGGTCATTTGCGCCTGTCCCGGCCAACCGAAGCGCCGCTGTGGAAATTCGCTGAGCAACATTCAGGTATTGGTCTTCGTCGGTGTCAGCAAAAATGAGGGCCGCCTGCACGAGACGCCTTATAAGACCGGAATCAACCTTTTCTGAAGTGCTGAGTAAAGCTCCTTCGTACAGCTCAGCGCGAATATTGGCAGCTTCCAGCTGTGCCAAGTCGGCATGGAAAGCGTCCTCCATCCAAATCTCTGTCGCCAGTTCGCCTACTAAACTCATTTTGTCCCCCAAAGACGCGCTTGAAACTTAGCGCGGGCGTCGTCGACGGATGGGAAAGGAAGAAGGAAATATGAGAATCTAAGATGATCGAGACCGGCGGCTTTCACCTTTTTGACAATCATCTTACAAGCACTTTCGACGCGTTTGTCATAAGCCTCACAGAAAGCTGCTTCGCAGGCGCTGTGGTCCAAAGTCGAAACTTTATCGTATAGAACTGAGTCGAATCCAGCCAAGCATGCATAGCTTTCGAGAAAATTATTACTTTCAGGCTTGTATGGGTTAAAGTAATCCTTTATAGCTAGCTTCGCCATCTCATCTACAGCATCTAAATTAAGATTTGATCTTACGATTCTAACTTCATTTTCATACTTTTTAGGGTCACTTACATATGATGATATCGAAGACGATATATCGTCTAGTGCGGAATGCAGCGTCGAATGGAGCTTTGACTCTCCCCAGTACATAATTAGTTTATCGGACTCATAACCGAGGTGGATGCCATCAACTCCGTGAACAGGCATCTGTTGCGCTGTCTTAAGATACATCTTGCACGCTACAATAGGGGCCTTCAGCACCCACTCAATTAACATGTAGAGCAGAAGTTCACCTAACTCGCCGCTACGGCCTGTTTCTTCATCAGTTCGCATAAAAAGATCTCGAGCCTCAGTCATCAGTAAGACCCAAGGATCTAGTACACCCGGACTAGCCGTCATCTCAGCTACAACCTCGTTAATCCGAGCTCTTGGCATAACAAAATTGACAAGTCGCGCATGGGCAATTGTGATTAGGTCATCAATAGTCGGCTTGCTATCCCGAAGGGCGACGTAGAAAAAGCGTCCAGATATCTTTGTGCCTTCGGCTGTCCATGTCTTTTTCATGCAGCCGATGCGGGGCGTAAGATCGGGCGTCGTCGGCGACAAAAGGTCGACGATCTCTGCAGGAGTAAGCATATAGAGGCCCCGAATCGCGTTTGGCGTGTAGAAGGCCATCAAGGACCTGCATGCCGAAAAACGCAACACAGCGCTCGGTAGAGTAGTTAATTTCCGTAGGGAACTACCGGTCCTTCTTTCTTTTTTTGGTTGGATTCGTCCTGACCTGAACGCCACATCAGCACGACTTACTTGGTCTAGATTCGAGCGACACACCCATCGCTTATGCACCAAAGTTCCCTTCCTCTGCGCCTGAAGAACTTTGGGATGGAACCAATCTGCACATTGGACGGTTTGCGATCTTCCAGATGACATTTGGTTTCCATTTTTCTTCATCATATTTTCGTACAGTCGAATCTCTTGTGGCACCCAATCGCTCATGTCATGAACTCACTCATCCTAGGGCCTATCTGAGTACATCTATTGGGCGTAGTAATTTTTGCCGGGGCAGGTACCCCCATGATTAGCGTCCCCCGCCGCAACAAAATCTCCCCTACCCCCTCAGAAAATACAGCGTCTTCCTCGGCCCTCCGCCCTCCGTCGCCACGCTCTCCCTTGTGATCGCGCCCGTATCCTCCAGCGTTTCGATCACCTCCCTCAGCTCCCGTGCCCTCAGCCGGTTCTTCATCCGCGCCCTCAGCGTTTCCTGGCTGATCTCTCCCCCCTCCTTGTCGATGATACGCAGCACGCGGTTGGCTTCCGACTGGAAGTCGGTTTCGGAGATGTAGAGGCGGCCCATGCGGTAGAGGGTGCGGGCGGACCAGAGGGCGACGGCGCGGCCCCATTGCATGTCGTCTTCGGATATCCGGGGCATCACCGGGTCGCGGCCGCCGGCGCGGATGGTCGCCATGCGGACGGCCATTTCGGCGGCGCGGCCGATGAAGTTCTCGGCGTCGGCGTCGCGGTCCTGCCAGGCGAGGATTTCGCGCTGGAAGCCGGTGTAGACCGCCTCGGCGCCCGGCCCCCAGGGGATGACGAAGGGCTCGATCTCCACGTCCGTTTCGTGCAGCTTCGAGGCGACCACCAGCGGGTTGCCGCCGCCGAACAGGCGGCGCAGGCTTTCCGACAGCTTCTCGGGCACGACGAGCGGCGGCTCCTTCGGTTCGCGGTCCTCGGTGCGGCTCGCCACGGTGAGCAGGGTGAAGCGGTTGAGGAAGCCGTTGCTGACGTCGCCGCCATCCAGCGCCTCGAAGAAATCCTCCGGCGTCGAGGCGCCGTAGATGGAGAGCGACGGCGCGCGGATGGTGCGGGCCGGCGTCGCCGCCCATTCCGGCGTGGTCATCAGGCCGAAGTTGGTGCCCCACACCGAGCGCATGATCTTGGAAATGCCGCGCTCGAAGCCGGAGGCGCGCTTGGCGTTGATGCGCTTGAGGAAGGCGCCGAACTCGTCCATCGGGCAGAGCGACAGCGGCTCGCGCTCGATGAAATGGATGACGGCCGGCATGGAGATGAACTCGTCCGGCCCGATGGTGCGCGTCATCTTGGCGGCGGAAAGCAGCCGCTTGATCTGTTGCAGCGCGTGGTCCTTGCCGACGCCGGACGGCGCCAGCGCCAGCATGTAGAGCACGGTGGAGCTGAGCGTCGGCCCGGCCCAGAAGCGGCCCATGGCAGTGCCCACCAGCGTCAGCGCCGCGCCGAGCGCCAGCACCCGGTTGGGCCGGCGGGCGGTGGCCGAAATCCAGTCGACGATGTCGCCGACGAGGCCGGGCACGTGGGTCAGCGCGTCGGGGAACTCGACGGCGGCGCGGGCGCGCTTGGCCTCGTGCACCACCTCGCCGGTCGCCTCGTCGACCACCGCGCCGGAGCGCTCCTTCAGAAGGCGGCGCGGGCCGGCCGCCGGGCGGGACGGGCGCGGCGGCTCGGGGCGCGTATCCCTCGGCGCCTCGCGCGGCTGCATCCGGCCCGTCCTGAGGCCGCTGCGGATGGTGGCAAGGCAGGCCGGCAGGCCGTCGTCGGCGGCAAGGCCGCAATCCTCGGCGGCCGAAATGAGCAGCGACGTCGCCGCCGCCTCGCCGAGCCAGCCGGCGCCCACCATCTGCCCCAGCGCGAAGGCGGCGCGGTTGAGCTGGTTGTTGCGGCCGCCCTTGCCGGCGGCGCGAACGGCGTCGAGCTCCGCCGCGACGGCCTTGTCGGCATAGCGGCCGAGCCTGAGGTCGGCGAGCGGCGCATCGGCGCGCGGGCGGGGTTCCGGCCTGTCGGGCGCATCCGGTTTGGCGGCGGGGGGATCGATCAGCGCATAGAGCCAGTCGGGCACCGGCGGCGCGGCGGCGATCGAGCCGGCCGGCAGCGGCTGGTAGGCGCCCTCGCCGTCGGCCCGGAGCGCGCCGGGCGCCACCACATAGCCGCCCTGCCCGCGAATGTTGATGCCGCGCCCCTTGAGCAGCCCCTCGCGGTTGCCATGGGCGCGCCCGTCCGGCTGGCGGAAATAGATGTGCCGCCCGCCCGAGGGCGTATCGACGGCCGGCGCCGCCACGCCCCGGTTCACCTCGCCCCAGGCCTTGATGCCGTCGGCGCCGCCCTCGTGCCGGTCGAGGTCGACCACCAGCAACTGCGACCGCCCCAGGTGGATGGCCGGCATGGCGTCCGGCCAGCGCCGCCACCAGTCGCCGATGGCCCGGGGGTCGGTGGTGGCATCAATGCCCCAGCGCACCGTCGGGCAGGGCTTCTTGGCGTCCGGACCGGCGCCGCGCACCGGGAACACGAAAAATCCCGCCCGCGCCAGCTCGAGCGCCAGCGCCCGGTTGGGGGCCGGCGACAGGTCGGCGATGGCAAAGGGCGTCGTCAGCGGGGCCATGGTCAGGCAGGCTCCACCAGCCGCCGGATCTCCTCGACGAAGTGCGTTTGAAACGTTGTCAGGAAGGCGGCATATTCCTCGGGCGTCAGGCAGGCGAAATCGGTCTTGCCGATGGTGTCGAGGAACTGTCCGGCGCGCTGCGCTGCCTGCGTGAACGCCTTCCGCTCATAGAGGTCGAAGTCGCGCATGCGCGCCACCTGCCGGGCTCGCTCCGGTCCGCAATCGTTGCAGACCCAGATGGCCGGCATCCGACCGTCGATCGCATGGCCGATGCCGTCGGCCCGGCGGCCGCAGATGCCGCAGGTGGCATGGTGGTGCGAGGCAGGCCCCCTCATGGCGACGCGCTCCAGGGGCCGCTCCACAATTTCGACCAAAAATTGCGCTTCCATTTCTGGAACAAATAAGACAATATTAACTGGCCAGCGAGAACCCGGCGTTTTGCCGGCTTTTCGATTGTCGTTCCCACCATCGCGCCAAACGCACAGCCGAGAGGAGAACGACCTCTGATTGCAAGATCGACACGCAAACCGAGGGCCCGCCTCGAACTTGAGGGGCGCTCTCCCATACCGCTCGCGTTCCGGGCCGACGCCTGGTTCCGCGGCGACGGCAGCCTGATCGTCGAAGGAAAGACCAGCGTCGAAGAGGATTTGACGCTGATGATCGGCGCCCGCGGGCGCATCGACATCAACCACGAGGGCGTCAGGCTCGGCGTGAGAATCGCGGCAACAGACCCCGACCACGGCATCGTTCGCTTCCTCGTCCAACCAAGGATCGTCTTGTGATGGACAGCTTCCAAACCCGCCCGATCACCGCCGGCCAGGAGGCCGTCACGCCGCGACAGGCGATCGAGCTCGTCCGGATGCTGGCGGAGGCCAGTTTCGGATCGATCGGCGTCGTCAATTTCGAGTTCATTCCCCTGCCCGACAGCGCCCGCGACGCCGCCAACTGGGACCTCGCCTTCCGCGCCGCCCCCGCCGACCCCGAGCTTCTGAGCTATCCGCGCCGGCTGGCCATCCAGCGCGCCATCGATGAGGTGCGGGCCGTCCATCCGGTGATCCGCTGGCCCTGACGCACCGCTTCTGCCGCCTCGGGGATCGATCACGACCGCTCGCCGATCAGCGCCAGCACCAGGCGCCTGCTCTCCTCGCCCATGGCGTAGCCCTGGCCCCAGATGGTGTCGATCCGCACCTGATACTTGCGCAGCTTGCCGCGGATCTTGCAGACGAACACATCGACGATCTTCGGCTCGGCCTCCGGCGCCACCACGGCGTGGAGGTGCGGCCGGGTGCAGGCCCGCGCCCGCAACAGGCATTGCAGCAGCCGGCTTTCGGCCGGAGTGAGGCCGAACGCCGCCTTGCAGCTGGCGAGAAAGTCGGGTCGCTCCTCAAGCCGGATCGGCGCCGTTGTCGGCTTTCGCAGCCGTGAGCCGGCCGGCCAGTCGGCCTGCGGCATGTCGACGATCACGCCATCCTCCAGCGCCTGCCGCACGATGCCATGGGCGCTGTCGTAGGGGATCTTGAAGGTGCGGCTCAGCGCGCCGATCGGCACGCCCTCGTCGGCGAGGCGCACGATGGAGTTGCCCACGAAGGTGCCGCGCAATGGATGGCTCATCGCCGCGCTCCCTCGGCTGGAGCACATCCGGCGAACTTCGGTTCGCCAACGTGCTCTATCTCTTTGTTTTCACGCAGCTCCGGACGCAAAACCGGTTCCCACTTTTGCTGGAGCTGCTCCAGAGCGGCATCGGCAAGGTCCAGCGCCTCGTCGATGGTGAAGGCGCCGAGGCGATGGCCGCCGTGCGACACGGTGAAACGGGTGGTGAGTTCCAGAAGGCAATAGGGCCGGATGGCTTCCAGCACGCCGGCCGTGGCTTTCAGCGCGGTCATGGTCTTGTCGTCGGGCATGGGTTCGGCGGTCATCGTCACGCCTCCGTGCGATGTGGGGTGGATCGGGAAATGTCGGATGGAGGGAGCTAGGACGCGGGGTCCCATGGCCGGCGGGCGCACGCCGTCCGTCGTGGCGGCGGCGTCGGCGGGGCGACGGGGCGATAGTCCTTGATGGCGTTGCGGTCGCCGTAACCGTCGCTGCCCGGCTGGATATCGACGCGGATGACGACCGGGATGCCGTGCAGTTCGTCGCTGTCGGCAATGCCGGCAAGCCCGGCGGCGGCACAGAGGCGCCCCAGTTTCTCCTGGGCGATGCGCTGCGCCGTGGCGTGGGCATTGACGATGTTGAGCCGCTCGACGATCCGGCGGCGGCGGAAGTCGCCGGCCGTCACCTCGAACACCAGCTTCAGCATTTCGCCATTGCCCGAGGCGGTGGGCAGCACGGCGCTCTCCACCACCTTCGCCTGATAGTCGCCCTTGGGAATGAGGGCCGACGCGGTGTCGGCGGGCGCGAGCGTTGCCATTGCCATTGTCCTTGCCGGCGTGTCCGGGCGGCGCGAGGGAATATGGGGGAGGCTTTGCCGGAAAGGCCAGCCTCCCCCGCCCCACGACGTGCCCGTCGGCCGTCGAATTCCTGTTTGTTGGAGCCGCCCGGTCAGCCGGGCCGGCGAAGGTCATGCGCGAGGGCCGCCTCGACGCGCTCGAACGTCTTGAGCGTCATCGACCGGCCCGCCCTGAGGCGCGCCACGAACTTGCCGTCGTTGACGACGTAGCGGCCAAAGGTGCTCTCCCTGATGCCGCGTGCCGCGCAGTAGCACTCAATGCGAAGGAGAAGATCGGTTATCGGGTTCATGCACAGATTGTAATGGTCAAAATCCCATCGTGTCAATGGGCAAATACCCGTTGACGGGACGCTGAACAATGGGCATAATCCCACTCATGGAACAGACCTGGAAATCACGCCTCGAACTGCTGATGCGCCAGAAGGGCTTCAACATGAAGTCGCTGTCGCTCAAGGCCGAGCTCGGCGAAACCTACGTGCGCGATATCCTCAAGCGCGGGCGCGACCCCGGCGTCGAGAAGATGCGCGCGCTGGCCGACGTTCTCGGCGTCCGCCTCAACGAGATCATGAACGAGCCCTACACCATCACCCGCGAGGGCGACGACCACGGCTTTCGCGAGGCCGAGGCGCCCGAGCGCGTGCCGCTCGACGAGGCCAACGGCAACGGCTGGCAGGAAGGCTGGCAGGCGCGCCTGCCCGGCGGTTCGGCCGAGGTCGACGCCCGGGCCGGCGCCGGCGACGGCTCGTCGGGCCAGGTGCTGACGCTCCGGTCCGGCGGCATCCAGTCGGGCCACCTCGTCACCGGCGAATGGGTGGTGCCGCGCGCCCATCTCGGCGCCAACCCGGCCCGCGTCATCTTCATTCCGGTCATCGGCACGTCGATGCAGCCGATCCTCAACCCATCCGACGTCGTCGCCGTCGACACCACGGTGAGCGACATCAAGGACGCGGAAATCTACGTCATCGACGAGGGCGACGGCCCCTCGGTGAAGCGCCTGCGCCTCAACCACGACGACAATCCGCGCACCGTCGACATCATCTCCGAAAACGCCGCCGTGCCGCCCAAGCGCCGCCCGGCAGAGCTGGTGCGCGTCATCGGCCTCGTCATCGGCAAGTGGTCGCGGATGTAGGACGCCCGGGGTTCGGCGCCCGCTCCATCCTGCCAGAAAGAGGGCGCGGAGCCGGCTATCGAGCTGCGCAACGGCTCGCGGCGATTGCCGACAGTTTGAGCTATCCCCGAAAGACTTTCGTAACGCTGATTTGTAGCATCGGTGAGGTTCAACCACACGTTAATCACAGGCGCCCAGGTTTACCCTATTGGTATTTGCGTAGTTGGCATTCGGCGGAGCTGAAAACCTCGACACACCGGGGATGAAGACGCCTCGTTGGAATGCCGGAGCAGTCGCCCGCCGACCATATCGGGTCATATGGCCGGCGAGTGCTCCCCGAAGGGGCGACACACAATGATGTTCGACAGATTGATTGCTCTGAGCCAGGGGAAGACCCGCGAAAAGCGCCGGGATCTCCTTGTTTTGATCTCCGAGCTGTTCACCGACGGCGCGGAAAACTACACCGACGCCGAGACCCGTCTGTTCGGCGACGTTCTCTGCCGCCTCGTCGATCAGGTTTCGGTCGACGTGCGCGCCCAGTTTTCCGAGCGGATGGCGCCGCTCGCATGCACACCGCACGCGGTGGCGCTGCGCCTTGCCCAGGATGAAGAGCTTTCGGTGTCCGGCGTCATGCTGGAGCAATCGGACATCCTGACCGACACCGACCTCTGCGAGATCGCCGGCGCACTGTCGCAGGGCCACCTTCTGGCGATCACCCGCCGCAGGGGCCTCAGCGAAACAGTGACCGAGGTGCTGGCCGACCGCGGCAACGTCGAGGTACTCGAAGGCGTCACCAGCAACGCGACGGCGCGCTTTTCAGACATCGGCCTTAAGCGGCTGACGACGCGCGGCCTCGATCATCCCACGGTCTTGCGGGCACTGTCCAAACGGGCCGACATGCCGGCCGAACGGCTGGCCCGGGCCGTCGCCGCCTTCGACGCCGAGGCGCGCGGCAAGCTGGAAAACCTCGTGGCCCTGTCGCCCGATTTCGCGGCCCTGCTGGTGACCGAGGCAGCCGGCATCGCCCGCCAGCAGAAGCTGGAGCAGGAAAAGGAGATCACCGCCCTCGTGCGCCGGATCGGCCAGCGGCTCACCACGCTCGACGAGGCCATCGACGTCTTCGTGCGGGACGATCGGCTGGACGCAATTGGCGAGTTGCTCGTCCAGGTGAGCGGCCTTGAGGACTCGCACATCGCCAACGTGCTCAATCACGACAACGGCTATGGCATCGCCGTCGTCTGCCGCAGCCTCAGCATCGGCGACAAGGCTTATCTCAAGCTGTCGCAACTGCGCGCCAGCCACCTGAGGCAGCCGGCAGCGGCCGTCGACGCCTGGGTCGCCAACTATGCCGAAATCGACCGGCAAGCCGCCGACCGCGCCCTCTACTTCCATCGCATGCGCATGGCCGTGCTGAAGGCCGAGAAGAAGTAGGCGGCTGGATCGGACCCGGCGCCGTGTGTGCTGATCGCCCCACTTTCCTGAGATCCACCAGAGCTTCGCGCTATGGCAGGTCCATATCCGCGGTGAGAGGGCAGGTTGGCTTGGCTTTTGGAGCGCGATATCGGCCGATTGCTCCATCCTGCCTGAGGTCCTCGCCTGCGCAAGGATGACAACTTGATAGAAAGGGGAGATAGCTGGAATGCGCACCACACAGCGTGATGCCGCATGAGCGGCAAGCGTTTGGGACGACAGCGCAATGAAGAGCTATCCACCTAACAGATTGTAATCGTTATATATAATACTGTCATCCTTGCGAAGGCGAGGACCTCAGGCAGGACTGAGCGCAACGCCGATATAGCGCTCCCTCAACAACGCGTCCTCACCAGCCCTCTACTCGCCAATCTCAATCCAACGCCTCCAGATAGGCGACGCCGAAGGCGACGATGTCCCGTGCCTCGATGAGGCGACATTGCGCCGACCCTACCACCCCCTCGCGGTGCCGCCCCAGCGCCACATAGGCGGTGGCGATCGTCTCGACGGCGTCGGGCTGACCCTCGATGGCGAAGCGGTCGAGAATGCCGTTGGAATCGAAATCCTCAGCCCGCTGCCAGACGACCTGCCCGTCGGGGCCTGACAGCGGCATCTCGTAGGTGACGCGGCGCTTGCCGGCAATGTCGGCGATCGCCTCGGCATAATGCAGCACCGTGACCGAATCGAGCGGCGCCCCGAGAAGCAGCACCCGGCCGCCCTCCTCCACGAAACGTTCGAGCGGCGAGCCTTTCCCCAGCGCCTCGCCGAGCCGGTGCGGCTCGGTCAGCCTCGCGGCCAGCGGCCCCACCGCCACCATCGAGGCATCGGGATGGGCGCTGCGGCGGGCGCCGGGCGTGTCCGCGAGGAACCGGTTGAGCAGGCCGAAGCCGCGATAGGTGCCGGCGGTGGCCGGATCGAAGGGCGGCCAGGTCCGCCGTCCTCGTCGTCGAGGACGGCGCCGTTCAGCGTCTCCTCATAGGGCGATCGGTCCCACGAGGCATAGCCCATCAGCGTGCCCTCCGGCCCGACGGCGGCGCGCAGCGCATCCACTATCGCTCTGGCGCCCCCGTCCACCGGGCCGATCGCCTTCAGCGAGGCATGGACCATGACGAGATCGCCCGGCCGGATGCCCAGCCGGCGGAGATCGGCGGCGAGTGTCGCCTCGGTGTGCATGCGCTCCTCCCTTCTTGGTCGCCCAGTCCGATGATCGCGCCATCGCTACCCGGCCGCCACCCGTAAACCTCTCAGCCCATCGGCTGCCGATCAGCCCATCGGAGATAATAGGCTATTGCCCATTATGGTCCCGTCATGCCCGCCGTTCGCCACGGCGCCGATGATGGAGACCGCCTTGCTGACCACCGATGCCATCTGGTCGAGCCGCCTCGCCGCCTATCCCGACCGCCTCGACGGACCGGACCTTGCCGGCCGGACGGCGGACGTGCCCACCCACGTCGAACTGTTCGGCCGGGCCGGCGTGCTGATCGGCGGCATCGACTGCACCGTCACCCTGGAGCACGACGGCGACGACTGGGAGATCGCGGCCGTCGCCTACCGGTCGGAGTTCGGCGGCGCCGGCCACGACTTCGACGCGGCGCTCCTCAGAACCCGCGCGCCCGACGGCACGCTGGCCGACCTCGTCGAACGGGAAATCCTCCGCCTCGTCGATGCCGAGTACAATGCCCTCGCCGACGCCGCGACGGCCGAGGCGCGCGCCGGCTGAGCGATCCCTGCCGACTACGACCTTCGGTAGTTCTACCACCCACGATTCCGCCTCAATGCCGGGCGATGGTCCGCGTCGATCGGGGCAAGCCCCGAAAAGATAACGTGCCCTCGGGGCCAGCCCCGAAAGATGAGACGGAGAGACTGACGATGATCGCCTTTTCCCGCCCGCTTCTGGTTGCAGCCGGCCTCGCGCTGCTGCCCGTCACCGCCTTCGCCGCCGATCCGGCAACCGCCACGCTGACGCTGACGGCCGACGGCGTGGTCAGCGCGGCGCCGGACACCGCCATCGTGTCGCTGGGCGTCGTGCAGGAAGCGGACACGGCCGACAAGGCGCTCACCGCCAACAACGCCGCCATGCAGAAGACGCTCGCCGCCCTGAAGGAAGCCGGCGTCGCCGACAAGGACATCGCCACCTCTTCCTTCACCATCGACCCGGTGATGGTCTACCCGCCGCAGAAGGACGACGGCACGCAGGACCCGCCGAAGATCACCGGCTACCGCGTCTCCAACGCCGTCACCGTCAAGCTGCGCGACATCGCCAAGGCCGGCGGCCTGCTCGACAAGGTGATCCGCGTCGGCGCCAACGACGTGCGCGGCATCAGCTTCACCGTCAATGATCAGGACAGCCTGATGGACGAGGCGCGCGTCGACGCGATGAAGACGCTGGAGACCCGCGCCGAGCTCTACGCCAAGACCGGCGGTTTCACGCTGAAGCGCGTCCTGGCCGTCTCCGAAGGCGGTCAGCCGACCCCGCCGATGCCGATGATGATGGCCAAGATGGCGCCGCAGTCCGACGCCGTGCCCTTCATGGCCGGCGAGCAGGACATCCGCGCCACCGTCAACATGACCTGGGAAATCGAGCCGGCCGCCAAGTAAGCGTCCGACATACCTCAACGAAGCGCCGGCGGGGCTCAGCGTCCCGCCGGCGCGTTCATCTTCACTTGCCACCGGTCACGTCGAGGAAGGTGCCGGTGATGAACGACGCTTCGGCGCCGGCCAGCCACAGGATCGCCCGCGCCACCTCCTCGGGCTGGCCGCCGCGCCCCATGGGAATGGAGCTTTTGACGCGGTCGACCCGCCCCGGCTCGCCGCCGCTGGCGTGCATCTCGGTATAGATGTGGCCGGGCCGGATGCAGTTGACGCGGATGCCCTCCGCCGCGACTTCCTTGGAAAAGCCGGTGGTGAAGGTCTCGAGCGCGCCCTTCGACGCCGCGTAGTCGACATACTCGTTGGGGCTGCCGAGCCGGGCCGACGCCGAGGATATGTTGATGACGACGCCGCCCCGGCCGCCGTGGCGGTGCGACATGCGCCTTGCCGCCTGCTGCGCGCAAAGAATGGGGCCGATGGCGTTCACCGCGAAGATGCGCCGCATCCGTTCGAAATCGAGATCCTCCAGCCGCGATTGCCGCCCGATGATCCCCGCGTTGTTGACCAGCACATCGATCCGCCCGAACGCCCGGTCGATGGCCTGGAACAACGCGGCGACGTCATCGGGGTCGGCGCTGTCGGCCCGCACGGCCAAGGCCCGGCGCCCGGCCGCCTCCACATCGACCGCCACCGCCTGGGCCGCCGCCTCGTTGCCGAAGAAGCTGATCGCCACGTCGTAGCCCGCCGCCGCGGCGAGCCGGGCCGTCGCCGCCCCGATGCCACGACCGCCGCCGGTGATCAGCATGACCGGGGCCTCCGAGGTGATGTCCATGTCGATATCCTTCATGATGGTGGTGCCTCAGGTGATCGGGGCGCGGCGGGCATGGCCGTCAGCGGCGGAGCGCTGGGCGCAGGGAGAGCGCCAACGGCACGATGAGGACGGTCGTCGCCACCGTCGCCAGAACGCCGACGGTCTGGCCGCCGACGTCGGCGATGGCGCCATAGGCGATCGGCGCCAATCCCCCCGAGCCGATGACGAACGTGTAGAAGACGGCAAAGGCCCGGCCAAGGTCGCCCTTCGAGGCCAGGTCGGGCACCGCGCCGTAGAGCACCGAGGAGGTGCCGTTCAGAACGATGCCCAGCGCCGGCAGGACGATCATCATCTCGGTCAGCGGCGTGAACAGGGTGGCGAGGATCAACAGCGCGGTGACGCCTTTCGTCGCCATGACGCTGCCGATGACGCCCATCCGCTCGCCGAGCCAGCCGCAGGTCGCCTTGCCGAACGCGCCGCCGATGAACAGAAGCGCCAGACCGAGCCCGATCTCCGGCGTGTCCCCGCCGCGCCCCTGGATCAGAAACGGCAGGAACAGCAGGTAGCCCATGCGGGTGGCGGTATCGAGCGTGCCGATGACGATCAGGATGCCGAAGCCGCCCCGGCCACCGGCGGCGGCCCTGTCCGACGCCTGCCCGGCCGAGAGGGTCGCGGGCGCCAGCCACGCCAAGGCGACCGCCAGGGCAATCCCCAGCCCGGCCATCAGGCCCAGCACCGGTTGCCAGGCGAGAACCGGCAAGAGGACGGCGACCAGGGCCGGCAATGCGGCCTTCCCGAGGTCGCCCGCGAAGTTGTAGATGCCGAGCGGACCGCGCGACGCCTTGCCGTAACTGTCGATGACCAGCATCGAGGCGCGCGGATGCTGGATGCTCGACCCGATGCCGGCCACCGCAAGGCCGATGCACAGGCCCGCAAGGCCACTCGGCAGCGCCATGATCAGCAGCCCCGCCGCCGCGACGACGGTGGACAGGATCAGCGCCACGCGTGACGACACGCCGCGAAGAACCCGGACGGCCGGCATCTGGAGGCCGCCCATGGTCGCGAAGTAGAGGGCGCGAAGGGCGGCGAGCATGGCGTAGGACAGGCCGAACTGCGCCTGCCAGATCGGCAGGAAGGCATAGAGACCATCGGTGTATCCGTCGTGCAGCGCGTGGGCGAGGCAGGCGGCCCACAGGCTGCGCTTCTTGGTCGCCGGCGGCGGGTCGGGATGCTCCGCTGCTCGGATGGGGGCGGTTGAGGTAGCCATGGCCGGATGATAAATAGGAGATAATTTCTCAACAAGCCGCCCATTGCTCACGATACCCGTCAGATTTCCTCACCGGACTCCCATGCGTCGCCTGCCGCCCCTCAACGCCCTCAAGGTCTTCGAAATCGCCGCGCAGACCGGCAGTTACGCCGACGCGGCCGCCGAGCTGGGCGTCACCCATGGCGCGGTCAGCCGGCAGATCGCGCTGCTCGAAAACTGGCTGGGGCAAAGGCTGTTCGCCAAAGAGGGCCGGCGCATGGTCGCGACGCCGATGGCGAAGATTCTCGCCGCCGAAGTGGGGCTGTCGTTCGATCGGCTGGCCGTCGCAGCCGATGCCTGCGGCCGGCCCGGCGCACGCCGCATCCTGCGCGTCAGCGCCCCGACGAGCTTTGCCATGCGCTGGCTGATCCCACGACTCGACCGCTACCACGCCGGCCATCCGCACGTGGAGGTGGCGGTCACCACGGTGTCGACGGTGCTGGAGGACCTGCGCGGCGGCGTCGACGTGTCGATCCGGCGCGGCGTGGCCGAGGGCAGCGCCTGGCCCCAGCACCGCGTCGTGCCGGTGCTCGCCGACGTCGACACGCTGATCATGAGCCCGTCGCTGTTCAAGGAGCGGCCGATTCTCAAGCCGGCCGACATCGAGGGCCACAGGCTGCTGGCCAGCGAAACGCGCCCCGGCGACTGGGCGAACTGGCTCGACGCCGCCGGGCTTCAGCACCTCGCGGGCAAGCCCCGGCAGGTGTTCGACCACTTCTTCGTGACACGCCAGGCGGTGGAAGACGGGCTTGGCATCGGCATCGGCCCGCTGCCCATGCTGGAGATCGACGTCGCCGCCGGCCGGCTGATGGCGCCGCTGCCGGAGATCAGGGTGCCGCGCACCGGCTATGTCGCGGTCATCCCGCGTCAGGCCGACGCCGGCAACCTGCTCGCCGGCTTCGTGGACTGGCTGGCCGGCGAGGCGGCCGGTGCCGCGCCGGTCAGCGATCGACCGGCCGCGAGCGGCCGTTCTCGTCGATCGCCACATAGGTGAACTCGCCCTCGGTCACCTTCTCGTGCTCATCGGTGATGAAGCGCCGCACCCAGACCTCGATGCGGATGTGCATGGAGCTGCGGCCGACGCGGACGATGTCGGTGTAGACGCAGAGGATGTCGCCCACCTTCACCGGCCGGTGGAACACCATGGCGTTGACCGCCACCGTCACCACCCGGCCGCCGCAGCGCTGCACCGCCGCCATGCCGCCGGCCGAATCCATCTGGCTCATCAGCCAGCCGCCGAAGATGTCGCCGTTGGCATTGGTGTCGGCCGGCATGGCGATGGTGCGGATGGTGAGTTCGCCGTGCGGTTCTTCCGACATGATGGTCCGACCCGGATTTGTTAGCGCGTGAAGCGGTCTTAAGCCAAACCACCCCACGGATCAAACTCGGCGTTTGGAAATGCCCGGTGCCGCAGCAGTCTTTGCGCCATCCCCGACGCCCGGTAAGGTGACCGGCATGGCGCCAACAGGGAGTGAGCGATGACGAAGACGGAAAAGCAGAAGATGCTGGCCGGCGAGCTTTACCGCGTCGACGACGAGCTGATTGCCGACCTCGTCGCCTGCTCGCGTTGGACGCTGGCGCTGAACGCCCTTTCGATCGACAGGGCGGACGAGCGAGATGCGCTCTTGCGCGCCGGCCTTGGCCGCCTCGGCAAGGACTGTTTCATCCGTCCCGGGTTCCAGTGCGACTACGGCTACAACATCTTCCTTGGCGACGGCGTCGCGCTGAACTTCAATTGCGTCATTCTCGACGTCGCCAGGGTAGAGATCGGATCGGGGACGCAGGTCGGGCCCAACGTGCAGATCTATACGGCCGATCACCCGCGCGATGCCGAAAGCAGGGCCCAACACCTTGAAAGCGGCCGTCCGGTGCGGATCGGCGAGAACGTCTGGATCGGGGGCGGAGCCATCATCCTGCCGGGCGTGGTGGTGGGCAACGACGCGATCATCGGCGCTGGCAGCGTGGTAACGCGCAACGTTCCCGATGGCGCGACCGTTTTCGGGAACCCGGCAAGACCCCGGGCTCATGCGCCCTGAAAAGCGTTGCGCGAGGGCGGCGCACGCAGCCGTACTCACTGCGGCGCGCCACTCCCCGACAGGATCCGCGCCGCACCCCGGAGCGCGGTGCGGAAGGCATCGTCGAAGCTGACGCCGCGCACCTGCCAGCGGTGAACCGCCCCGCCCGCCTCCAGCGCCCAGTCGGCCACCCAGCCGTGGTCGGCATCGCTCCAGGTGAGCCGTCCTGCGAGCGGCAGGTCGCCGCCGGCCGCCTCGGCCGCCGTCTTCAGCGCCGATGATGAGGGATCGAGATGGGCGGGGTCGAGGTTGAGCGCTGCCGTCTCCGGCGGGAACACCACGTCGAGCGCGATCAGGTTGGAGGCGTTGCCGAACGACTGGCGCATGGCGAGGTCGCGCTGGTTGTTGGCGGCCACCGTGTAGCGGGCGGCCGGCTTTCGAACGTCGAGGAAGACGGCGATCACCGGCCGACGCATCAGCCACGGCTTGCCGCCGAGTTCGCCGATCAGCCGGTCGAGCGGGCCGACCTTGAAGCGGCAGGTGAGGTTGTGCGGCCGGTCGTAGGTGCCCTGCTCGTCGTGGATGGGCCGGCCTTCGAGGCGGTCGCGGTAGGAATAGGCGGCGACATAGTCGGCCCCTCTAGCCATCGCCGCCTTGGCCTCGGGCTTGGCGGCCAGCGCGGCGTCGCCGGTGACGCGCGTCAGCACCCGTTCGAGGCAGATGCCGAAGCCGGTGAGGCGGTTGGCCTCGCCCTGCCCGCTCACCACCACCTGCGACGTGTAGATGTCGCTCGGCTCGAAAGCGGCGGCCGGGCCGGCCAGCGCGGCGAGCAGCATCGCGATGGCCGGAAACAAGTGGATGCGTCGCATGGTTCCCCTCGCTATCGTTGTCTCGACCACTGTCAAAAACGCGACGGCGGCATTAAGTAACCCCATAAAAGGTTACAGGACGCGACGGAAGCGATCAATGGACGACGTACCGGCCTATTTCTCCGAACTGGGGCGGCTCCGCATGCTGGGCGGCGACGCGGCGCTCGATTTTGCCAACACCCGCCACTGGCGCGACGGCCGCGAGATCGACTTCCTCACCGGCTACCCGGCGCTGATCGATTGGGCGGTGGTCGCCGGCCTGCTGTCGGAGGGGGAAGGCGCCCGCCTGAGGGAGGCCGAAGGCGTGATGCCGCTGCAGGCGGCCGACGTCTTCTCGGCCGCCGTGCGCCTCAGGGATATCTGGAAGATCCATCTCGGCGAGGCGACGCGCGCCTTGAACCCCGCCCTTCAGCCGCCCGAAGCCCTGCGCCGCATGGTCACGGCGGCCCTCGGCCCGCCGGATCTTGCCATCGCCGGCCTGCCGGACGACACGTTCACCGGGGCGGACATGGCGCTGCCGCTCGCCCGGGCGGCGCTCGCCATCGGCGCCTTCCTGGCCCTGCCGCACGCCGGCACGCTGCGCATGTGCGAGGCCGACCCCTGCGGCGGCGTATTCCTCGACACCAGCCGATCGCAGAAGCGCCGCTGGTGCGCCATGGACTCCTGCGGCAACCGCATCAAGGCCAAGCGCCATCGCCTCCGCATGAAGGCGGAAGCCGTGGAGCCGCCGACAGGCTAGGCATAACGACCGTCTCGAAACGCGCGGAAAGTCGAGCTAGGCGGCCGCCGGAGTAGAGTTTCCGAGCGATCTCCTGGAGCCTAACTTGAAACTCGCTGGGGCGAGGCAGATGGCGACGGTTTCGAGAACCGGAGCGGAGCGGACTTCAGCAACTCCAGCAAAAGTGGGAACCGGTTTTGCGTCCGGAGTTGCGTCGAGCAAAACACAGGGCATTGGCGGCAAACCGCCAATGCCTGGGGTCCGTGAGCACCGGAAGCGCAGAAAACTAAGCCAGATGCCCGCTCCAGTAGAGTTTCGGGTTAGGCTCTCAGTCGAAGACGGACTTGCCGAGCTGATCCACGATCAGCTTTCCCTTTTCGAAGGCCATTTCCTTGGCCTGGTCGGCGTCGGAGAACTTGTCGGCGCGGATGAAGCGGTGCTCGCGGGTGACGCCGTTCTCCTCCAGGCTGACGACGCCGCAGAGCTGCCACTGCCCGCCGTCCTTGAACGGCGTCGCGGCGATCTTGAAGCCCTTGTAATCCTGCGTCTCGGCCGGCTTTTCCGCCGCCGGCGCGCTGCCACCGAGGCCGAACAGTTTCTTCAGGAACGACATGGGCTTCCTCCGTTTCGTGGGTCTCCCAGCAATAAGGCCGCAAACGGACGAGGGCAAGGCGGAGGGGCGGCTCCGCCCGCGATGGACAGGACACTGACGCCCTTAATGGATCTCTCGCCTCTTTCTGGCCGAGGTCCTGCGCCTCTGCGCAGGAAGACATTCTATGTATATGTTTTAATTATATAATTTCGTCATCCTGCGCGTAGGCGCAGGACCTCAGGAAGGTAGAGCGAGCGGCATATGCGGGCCTCCCTGCGAGCGGCGCTTCTACCCCTTCAGCCCGTAGGGGATTCTGACGCCGGGCATGTCGGGCGGGAAGTCCCGGCTGTTGCGGGTGACGAGCAGCGCGCCCTCCACATCGGCAGTCGCCTTGATGATGGCGTCGGGCAGCCGCATGCGCCGCTCCCGCCGAATGGCTACCGCTCGCTCGGCAATGTCCGCGTCGACGCCGATCGTCTCGAAGGTCGAGAGAAAGGCCCGCGTCGCCGCTTCCACGCTGGCATCCGCGCCGACCATCACCTCCATCCAGGTGACGATGCTGATGGCGCTTCGGTCGTAGCGCTTCAGTTCCTCACGGGCCTCGGGGATGCTCTGGAGGTAATCGATCAGGATGCAGCTATCGAACAGCGGCTTCACCATTCCGACCGCATCCGTTCCTGATAGGCGAGACCGTCCTCACCGCCGCGCCAGAGGCCGAAAGCCGCATCGACATCGCCGATCTGCGCCTCGTCGACGAGGCGGGTGAGCGCCGATCTGATCAGCGACGCCCTGGAGACACCCTTCTCTCGCGAAAGAGCATTCAGCCTCTCGACCATGTCGTCCGGAATATCCACCAGCGCGCGCATCACCATCTCCATCTGATATGCATATCATATATCATTCGGTCGCGACGCTTCAAGATGGCATCTCCCCTCGGAGACCGAGACTCCCGAACGCCATATCCACGCTTCACCAGGTCGCCGCAAAAGACAAAATTTCCCAGCCGGCAAGATGCCACCCCAACCATCAGAGTGCGGAGAGCCAAGCTTTATCGTGGGCCGTACAATAAGACGTCCAGACGCGAGCGACCTCATCTTCGATGGATTCGCGACCATAGCGCTCTTATTCGTCCATAAATTCGAATTATTCCAAATCTACATTTGTGGACAGACCCGGCCACAAAGTTAAAACGTATCTAAAGACGCGCTTTCGCGTTGACTGCCTTTCCTTGCCCCTTTTAAGTGGAGTTATTGACTCATATTAACCGCGCATCCGCAGGCGGATGTCCGGCACTTGAAGGGGGGCTCCATGCTTCGAGCCATAGCAAATCACCCGTCCCGGTCGGCCACCGCCGCCCGCGGCGCCGCCGTTCTGTTCACCGGGTCGAGCCTCGCCGTCATCGCCATGCTCGCGGCGGCGCCGGCCCTCGCCCAATCCGCCGGCAGCACGTCGTCCGCCGATCTCGAACCGATCGTCGTCGAGACCGGAACGGGCGACAACCCGGCAACGTCGATCGTCTCGACCACGTCGCAGAGCGCCACCAAGAGCGACACGCCGATCCTCAGGAGCTCCAACTCGGTATCCGTCGTCACCGAGAAGGAGATCGAGACGCGCGGCGCCCAGTCGGTGCAGGCGGCCGTCTCCTATACGTCGGGCGTGTCGGTCGACGAGTTCGGCTCCGACGACCGCTACGACTACTTCCGCATCCGTGGCTTCGACCAGACCTCGCTCGGCACCTACCGCGACGGCCTGCCGGCGCGCATTCCAGCCTGGTTCACCGCCGCGCGGCTCGATCCTTACGGGCTCGAGAGGGTCGAGGTGCTGAAGGGCTCGACCTCGACGCTGTTCGGCCTCAACGGCCCCGGCGGCCTGATCAACGCCGTGACCAAGAAGCCGACCGCGACGCCGTTCGGCGAGGTCTACGCGACGTTCGGCACCGACAACCACTTCGAGACCGGCCTCGACATCGGCGGCGCCCTGTCGCCCGACAGCCCCTGGGCCTACCGCATCACCATGAAGGGCCAGAAGTCCGACGGAGTAGGCTACGACTACTCCAGTGACGATCGCCTCTACATCGCGCCGGCACTGACCTACAGCCCCGACGCCAACACCAGCCTGACGCTCCTCACCAACTACTCCAAGCGCAACGGCTCGCCGGCCCGCGGCATTCCCCATGGCGTTCCCGGCCTCGACACCGCCACCTTCCTGGGCGAGCCCGACTTCAACGCGTTCGACACCAACCAGGCCGACGCCGGCTACGAGTTCATGCACCGGTTCGACAACGGCCTGACCTTCCGGCAGAACGCCCGCTATTCGCATGTCGGACTGGACTACAAGGAGGTCTATGGCGCCTCGGCCGATCCCACCGCCGACCGCACCTCCTTCGGTGTCGACGGCACCTCCAACCGCTTCGCCATCGACAACCAGCTGCAATACGATCATCGCATCGGCAGCGCCGAGAACAAGCTTCTGGTCGGCGCCGACTTCACCTACGACAACACCAGGGAGACCATCGTCTACGGCACGGCCGGCCCGCTCGACATCTACAACCCCATCTATTGCGGCCTTACCTGCATCACCACCGGTCCCTACGTGAACTGGCACGTCAAGCAGAGCGCCCTCGGCCTCTATGCCCAGGACGAGCTGACCCTGTTCGACCGGCTGACGCTGACCGGCGGCCTCCGCTACGACCATGTCGACAGCACCGCCGATTATGTCGACAGCGGCACCAGCGACCACGGCACGGAAAACGCCCTGACCAAGCGGCTCGGCGCCAGCTACCTCCTGACGCCGGGGCTGTCGGCCTATGCCAACTATTCGGAGTCCTTCCAGCCGCTGGTGGCGCCCACCGCCAACGGTTACGCCGTCGGCGGATCGCTGAAAGCCCAGGAAGGCACGCAATACGAGATCGGCCTGAAGTTCAAGCCGGAGGACTTCAAGGGCCTGTTCACGCTGGCCGTCTTCGATCTCACCCAGACCAACGTTCCCTCGTGGAACGATACCCACACCGTGCAGCGGCAGATCGGCGAGGTGCGGGTGCGCGGCGTCGAGCTGGAAGGCAAGTTCGAGGTGTTCGACCGCCTCAACGCCACGCTCGCCTACTCCTATTGGGATGGCGAGATCACCCGTGACGGCGACGGCAGCCTCGTCGGCAACACGCCCGAGCGGGTGCCCAGCCATCTCGCCTCCGTATGGCTCGACTACACCATCCCCGGCAGCGGCAACTTCGGCGACCTGACCCTGGGCGCCGGCGCCCGCTACGTCGGCTCGACCTGGGGCGACACGGCCAACACGCTGAAGGTTCCCTCCCGCGTCGTCTTCGATGCCATGGCCGCCTACAAGATGACCGACAACGTCACCCTTCAGGTCAACGCCACCAACATCTTCAACGAGAAATACGTGGCCACCTCCTACTACGGCACCGACTTCTACGGCGACGGCCGCGCCGTGTTCGGCACCCTGAAATACAGCTGGTAATACCAAGATGCATTGCAAATGCGGCTTGGTATTCCGCTTGCCGATTTCTCATGTCCCTGATGCAAATGAGAAATCGGCAATGGGTTCAATGAGCGGATGCGTCAGCATCTTCGCGAATTGGCTTTCCAGATGACCGGCGAGTTGGATGCCTTGCTGGCCAGCGCCGAACCGGCGCTGGCCGGCTATCTCACGGGCAAGCTGCGCCTCGTCGCCCCACCGGGCGGCGGGGCGGTCGCCTGTCGCGACCTCTTCACCGCCGCTGGCCTCGACGACGCGCTCGCTCCGCTTCTGGCCCGCTACCCCGACAGCGACCGGCGTGCCGTGGCGTCGCTGTGGTCGCTCTACTATTTCTCGACCCTCGCCATCGCCCCGATCGTCCTGTGGCGACGGCTCGGCCTGGTGCTGCCGCTGACGCTCGACGACATCGGGATGATCGCCGCGCCCGACACGGGATTGCCGGAGGCCTTCGTGCTGCCCGGCACCGGCACGGTCGTGCCCGGTCTCCGGGCCAGCGAGGCCCTCCGGCCGATGATCGAGGATCACCTCCGCCCGGCCATCGCCTTCATGAGCGGTCACTGCCGCCTGTCGCCGCGCCTTCTCTGGTGCAACGCCGCCGGCTACATCGACTGGATCGCCCGCGCGCTCGACCCCGACAACGACGACGCCGAGGGGCTTGAGCTGTTCGCCAAGTACCCGCTCACCGACGGCACGGACAATCCGCTGCACGGGTCGATCAAGCGCATGCCGGTCGCCGATGGCTCCGTGCAATCGCAGCGCAAGATCTGCTGCCTGCGCTACATGCTGCCGGGCATCGGCGGCTGCGGGGAAACCTGCCCGCTGCCGCAGGGACGGGCCTAAAGCGTTCCGGTGAAAATCACCGGACGCTCTATCCTTTTGTTAAGACGCAATCTCGGCCGCAAAACCGGTTCTCACTTTTGCTGAGATTGCTTCATCCTTTTGTAAAAACGCAATCTCGGCCGCAAAACCGGTTCCCACTTTTGCTGAGATTGCTTCGGTTCATCCGCGCCGGATCAGCGCCAGCAACAGCGGCGTGCCGATCAGCGCCGCCACCAGGCCGGCCGGCATCTCGTAGGGGAAGGCAAGGTTGCGGCCGGCCCAGTCGGCCAGCACCAATATGCCGGCTCCCGCCAGCGCCCCACCGACGATCTGCGAACCGGCCCGCTTCAGCCCCAGTTCGCGGGCGATATGCGGCCCCATCAACCCGGCGAAGCTGAGGGGACCGGCGGCCAGCGTCGCCGCGCCGGAGAGGATGCCGGCCACCAGGAACAGCAGGAAGCGGGCGCGGCCGAGATCGATGCCGACGCCAGACGCCGTCTCGGTTCCGAGCGGCAGGATGTCGAGCCAGCGCCGCATGGCGAGAGCGGCGACGGCCAGACCGAGACCACTGCCGAGCACCGTCAGCGACAAGGGCAGATCGGCCGAATAGGTGGAGCCGCTCATCCAGCGCAACAGGATCATCGCCCGGGGATCGCCATTGACGGCGATGACGCCGCAGATCGCGTCGACCAGCGCGCTCAGCGCCACGCCGGCCATCAACAGTCGCTCCGGCTCGAAGCGCTTTCCGAAGCCCAGCGTGAAGATGGCGGCCAGCACGGCGAGCGAACCCAGCGAGGCCGCGAGAAGCTGGAGCGGCAGCGTCGGCACGGCGGCGACGAACAGCAGCACGGTGACGCCGACGGTCGCCCCGGCGCTGATGCCCAGCACTTCCGGACTGGCGAGTTCGTTGCCGGTCAGCCGTTGCAGGATGACGCCGGCCACCGCCAGCATGGCCCCGGCCGCCAGCGCTGCGACGACGCGCGGCAGGCGCAGCGCCAGGATATCGTCGATGACCTCAAGCGGCGGCAGGCTCCATCCGCCGGTGAGCGGCGCCCGGCCGACGAACAGGGCGAGGGCCAGCAGCGCGGCGAACCCGAGCGACAGCACGACCCAGCGCGCCCTGCCCCACCGCTCGGCGCGTACCGCCAGCATCTGCGGACGGGCCGCCGGCAGCGGCCGGTGGCGCGCCTTCAACCCGCCGAGCAGGGCCAGAAGAAGCGGCGCGCCTATGACGGCGGTGACGGCGCCGGTCGGCACGAAGTCCTTCATGCCGCCGGCCATCCACTGCACCAGCCCGTCGGTGGCCGAGAGCAGGCCAGCGCCGAACACGCCCGACCAGAGCAGGATCGCCGCCGGACGCCGCGCGCCGGTGAGGCGGGCGATGGCCGGCGCGACGAGGCCGATGAAGCCGATCACACCCACCGTGCTGGTCACCAGCGCCGCCAGCACCACGGCGATGGCGACGGCCATGAAGCGCAGGCGCGGCACGCGGGCGCCAAGCGACGCCGCCGTCGCGTCGCCCGCCTCGAGCAGCGCCAGCGGCCGCAGCATCAGCCCGGCGAGCACGGCGGCGACCAAGAGCTTGGGGGCGAGCGACAGCACCGGCTGCCAGCTCTGCTGCGACAGCGAGCCGGCGCCCCAGATGAACAGGCCGGCGAGATAGCGGTCGTTCATCAGGATCAGGATAGCGGCCAGCGCGCCGCACCACAGCGACACGATGAGGCCGGCGAGGATCAGCACGAAGGGCGAGAAGTCGCGCCGCGCACCGAGGCGCAGCACGACGGCCGCCGCGATGCCGCTGCCGGCAAGCGCCACGACGTCGCGCCCGAGACCCATCAGGGCGGGCGCGAACAGCATGGCGACGACCAGCGCCAGATTGGCGCCCGCCGACACGCCGAGCGTGGCGGGCGACGCCAGCGGGTTTTTCAGGACGAACTGGAACAGCGCACCCGACAGCCCGAGCGCGGCCCCGGCGAGCAGCGCCACCGCCAGCCTGGGCAGGGCCGCGTTCGTCAGCAGAAGACCGCTGATCGGCGACTGCCCGGAAGCGGCGAGGAGCGGCGCCATCGTCAGCCAGGCGAGCCAGCCGGCCAGCGCCAGCAGAAGGATGGCGAAGGGTGCCGGATGCCTCAGCCGGACCGGAGAGAGAGGAACCGAAACGCTCATGTCACCCGCCTCGCATAGTCTGCCATCTGGCCGGCGAAGCGCATCGCCTCGTTGATCATGCCGAACATCAGCGTGATGGGGAGCACGGCGAAGCGGCCCTCGCGTACGAAGGTGAGGTTCGACCAGATGGGGCTGTCGCTCAGCGTCGGCAGCACCTCGCGCGGCAGGGGTTCGAGCGCGATCAGATGCGCGCCGGGCGCGTCGATCTCGGTCAGCCGTTCGATGCCGATGGTGTCGAAGCCCCAGTATTGCCCGCCCTGGGGCCAGGCGTTGCGCATGCCGATGCGGCCGAGCGTATCGTCGAACAGGCCCGGCGCCGTGTAGATGCGGGCGTGCCGCGCATCGAGAAAGCTGATCACCGCCACCGGCGGCGCGCCGGCCGCCCGCACCGCCTCGCGGCACGTGTCGAAATGCCGCTCGGCGCGGTCGAGAAAGGCTTCGGCCTCGACGCGTCGGCCGAGATGGTCGCCGAGCTGGCGCGTCGCCGCCGCGGCCTTCGGCAGCACCGGCCCGCCGCTGGCGTCATAGACGGAAAGCCTGAGAACGGGCGCGATCGTCTCCAGCATCGGCTTGAGACCGTCGAGATAGGGCGTCGACAGGATCAGCGTCGGCGACAGGGCGGTCAGCGCCTCCCGGTTGACCATCAGCGCGTCGCCGACGTCGGCGATACCAGGCGGCAGCGGCGGCTCGACCACCCATTTGCCCCAGTCGGCGACGCCGGCGATGCCGACCGGCGTCAGGCCCAGCGACAGAAGCGTGGAGGAAAGGCCGTAGTCGAGGCTGACGATCCTCTGTTCCCCGGCGCCGGCACGGGCTGACATCCAGAGGCTTGCGCCGGCCGCCGCCAGCAGGCTCCGTCGTGAAAGGGATCGCATATCCAGCCTCATCAACCGACGTAAGCGAGCGGCATGTCGAGCTCGGGGTGGCGGGTGATGCCCATGTTCACGCCGTAGATCTCCTTGAGCAGCGCCCGGTTCATGATGGTGTCCGACGCGGCGTCGATCAGCAGCCGGCCGCCCTTCAGCGCCAGGATGCGGTCGCAGAAGCGGGCGGCCATGTTGACGTCGTGCAGCACGACGATCACCCCGAGGCCGCTGTCGTGGGCGAGCGCCCGGACCAGCGTCAGCACCTCCACCTGATGGGCGATGTCGAGCGCCGACGTCGGCTCGTCGAGCAGCAGGAAATGGCTGTGCTGCGCCACCAGCATGGCCAGCCAGACCCGCTGGCGCTCGCCGCCCGACATGGTGGCGACGATCCGCCCTGCGAGGCCGTCGACGTGGGTCCGCGCCATGGCCTCCTCGACCGCCCGGGCGTCCTCCGCGCTGAACCGGCCGAGGGCGCCGTGCCAGGGGTAGCGGCCGCAGGCGACCAGCTCGCGCACCGTCATCTGGCCGGTGTCGCCGCCGTGCTGCGGCAGGTAGGCGACCTCCTTGGCGAAGGCGCGCGGATCGATGGCGGCGATCGGCCGGCCGCCATAGGTCACCGATCCCCCGAACGGGGAGATCTGGCGGGCCAGCACCTTGACCAGCGTCGACTTGCCAGATCCGTTGTGGCCGATCAGGCCGATCATCTCGCCCGGTGCGAAGGCGGCGGAGATATCCTGAAGAAGTGGGGTGCCCGCGATGGCGACGTCGAGGTTGGAGACGGAGAACACGCGCTTATCCCTTGACCATCGGTCGGCAACGCGCCGACCGCGGCCCGGCGAGGCGGGCCACTCCCTCGCCAATCTCAAAGTTGATAAGTTGAGTCAAGTTTATTCGCCGTGCGGCGCAAACA
>NZ_CATNLY010000050.1 GCF_950100655.1 Pleomorphomonas sp. T1.2MG-36 | reverse complement strand
CTTCTCGTCCTGAGGTCCCCGCCTTCGCGGGGATGACAGGAAATGGATATGAAACAAATAGATAGAGCGTTGTGCGTGGGGTGCGGGGTTGTCGCTTGCTATTGAGGCAGGCGATGTGCTGGATGAGCTCGCGCGCCGCTTATCCCGCTGTTCCCTCTATATAAATTGTCATCCTTGCGCAGGCGAGGACCTCGTGCAGGAAGAGGCG
>NZ_CATNLY010000049.1 GCF_950100655.1 Pleomorphomonas sp. T1.2MG-36 | reverse complement strand
CATTCGCTCCCGCAACGAGAGCTGAGAGTAATGTTGTCCCATCGCAGCAACACCTTACCAGGTGTTGCACTTCAATCGTGAGTCCAAGGAGGACCTCGGGCAGAATGAAACGAGCGGCCGATATAGGGCTCCATGAACCGAGGGAGATTGATACGACCCCCTCGCTCTACCTTCCTGAGGTCCTCGCCTTCGCAAGGATGACAGCGTGATA
>NZ_CATNLY010000048.1 GCF_950100655.1 Pleomorphomonas sp. T1.2MG-36 | reverse complement strand
CCCCAGGCAGAACAGCGCGAGCGGCCCATATCGCGCTCCCCCTACGCAATGCCGCCCGATACGACCCGCACCACCTTCTCGTCTTGAGGTCCTCGCCTTCGCAAGGATGACTGCGTGATATGAAGGGGGCAGCGATCCGCCGCTCGCAAGCTCCTCGCTGGCTCCACGGCAACCACGAACAACGCCGCCATGAGGGCACGCAATCGCTATC
>NZ_CATNLY010000047.1 GCF_950100655.1 Pleomorphomonas sp. T1.2MG-36 | reverse complement strand
GGCGCTCTTTACCAGCTTGGCGACCTTTACAGCCGTGGCGGACCGGTTCCCGTCGATGGAACCAAGGCCATCGATCTCCTGCAGCGGTCCGCAGACGCCGGAAACCCCGGAGCCTATGTCCGCCTCGGCGAGCTCTATCGCGACGGTACCGTGGTGCCTGCCGATGGCGCCAAGGCAGCCGAACTCTTCCAGAAGGCAGCCGATGCGGGGCTC
>NZ_CATNLY010000046.1 GCF_950100655.1 Pleomorphomonas sp. T1.2MG-36 | reverse complement strand
GGAGCTGTTGTAGCGCCTTATGCGGCTCGGACTTGAGAAGGGCGCGAAAATCGCCGTCGGTCTGGGCACGTTCGATCAGCGTTCCAGAAACCTGGTTGCGCACGGCAGTCATGGTGTCGGACATGTTTTCCTCAGTGTTCATTTGCTTGAAAGGAGCTCAGTTGATTTGTTTGGCCAAGTGAGACCAGCGACGCGTCACTTCCAAAAAGCTGG
>NZ_CATNLY010000044.1 GCF_950100655.1 Pleomorphomonas sp. T1.2MG-36 | reverse complement strand
CTAAGCGCAAAGGCTGAGCCCAAGGCCAGCGCGAGCACGACGATTCATCGAGAGGGAACAGGGGAGACCTATATCCACGTCTCGCTCCTTCCTGCCTGAGGTCCTCGCCTGCGCAAGGATGACAGCATGATGGGAACGGGAGCCTCTTTCGGTCACCGACGCGCATCGGAAACGCGACGGAATCACAACGCAACTATTTGTTATATATCACTT
>NZ_CATNLY010000043.1 GCF_950100655.1 Pleomorphomonas sp. T1.2MG-36 | reverse complement strand
CAAGGAGGACCTCGGGCAGAATGAAACGAGCGGCCGATATAGGGCTCCATGAACCGAGGGAGATTGATACGACCCCCTCGCTCTACCTTCCTGAGGTCCTCGCCTTCGCAAGGATGACAGCGTGATATGAGCGGGAGATAGCTGGAGTACGCGGGGTGGCCGCTCGAAGCGGCATGATGCAGCAGCATCGCAAAATCACGGCGCGATGGAGAGATC
>NZ_CATNLY010000042.1 GCF_950100655.1 Pleomorphomonas sp. T1.2MG-36 | reverse complement strand
GGCCGAGGCATCTTCTCGTCCTGAGGTCCCCGCCTTCGCGGGGATGACAGGAAATGGATATGAAACAAATAGATAGAGCGTTGTTCGTGGGATGCGGGGTTGTCGCTTGCTATTGAGGCAGGCGATGTGCTGGATGAGCTCGCGCGCCGCTTATCCCGCTGTTCCCTCTATATAAATTGTCATCCTTGCGCAGGCGAGGACCTCGTGCAGGAAGAGGCGAGGGGGATCTATAGGGCGCCC
>NZ_CATNLY010000041.1 GCF_950100655.1 Pleomorphomonas sp. T1.2MG-36 | reverse complement strand
ATATCAGCGGTGAGAGGCATAGACAGTGGAGCGCAGAGGATCAGGCTGGCTTGGTTTCTGGAGCACGATATCGGCGGCTCGCTCCATCCCGCCTGAGGTACACCTTGAATTCGCACGCGAATTCAAGGTGTACCTCGGGCAGAACGAAACGCGACGCCGATATCGCGCTCCCCGAACCGAGCCGGTCTGATATGCCCTGCATTTCACCGTCCTGCGATTTCATCACCGCAGTGCATCCCATAG
>NZ_CATNLY010000040.1 GCF_950100655.1 Pleomorphomonas sp. T1.2MG-36 | reverse complement strand
CTACGGCAGGCGCATATCAGCGGTGAGAGGCATAGACAGTGGAGCGCAGAGGATCAGGCTGGCTTGGTTTCTGGAGCACGATATCGGCGGCTCGCTCCATCCCGCCTGAGGTACACCTTGAATTCGCGTGCGAATTCAAGGTGTACCTCGGGCAGAACGAAACGCGACGCCGATATCGCGCTCCCCGAACCGAGCCGGTCTGATATGCCCTGCATTTCACCGTCCTGCGATTTCATCACCGCA
>NZ_CATNLY010000039.1 GCF_950100655.1 Pleomorphomonas sp. T1.2MG-36 | reverse complement strand
TCGATCGCATCATGGACCAATACAACGACTGCCCACGAAAGATCCTTGGCTACAGCACCCCGGCCGAGGTATTCAAAGACTTCCTCACTGTTGCGCTTCAAACGTGAATCCATCCTCTGCCTTCGCAAAGGATGACAGTTAATTGATATGAAACAAATAGATAGAGCGTTGTGCGTGGGATGCGAGGTTGTCGCTTGCTATTGAGGCAGGCGATGCGCTGGACGAGTTCGCGCGCCGCTTATCCCACTGTTTC
>NZ_CATNLY010000038.1 GCF_950100655.1 Pleomorphomonas sp. T1.2MG-36 | reverse complement strand
AGAAGCCGAAGGCGCTGCCACGCTTGCCGACAGTGCAAGCGCAACAAGCGTTCGTGGCCGAGTATTCCCGCCTCCTCAGCCGATTGGGGGCCAATGACCAGGTGGTTTTCCTTGATGCGGTTCATCCGGAATACCAGAGTCGTCCGGCTCATGGCTGGATCAAGAAAGGCGATCCGGTTGCCATCTTGCGGACGGCCGGTCGCCAGCGACTGAACCTGCATGGCGCCATCAATCTGGAAAGCGGCCTCTGCCAGA
>NZ_CATNLY010000037.1 GCF_950100655.1 Pleomorphomonas sp. T1.2MG-36 | reverse complement strand
AAGAGAAACGTGGCCGGCGCTTAGGGCTCGTCGGTACGGGATCTGTCCTTCGGGATAGGGTCGTACCAAGAAGAGCTAAAGAACCGGGTTTACGTTTCTTGAATAAGGACCGTTTTGGTCTTGCCCGAGAGGGTAGGATTGGAATGGACCTCGTCAAGTGAACTTGTGAATTCGGGAAAGAACTCTTGAACATGAGAGTTTGATCCTGGCTCAGAACGAACGCTGGCGGCAGGCTTAACACATGCAAGTCGAACG
>NZ_CATNLY010000036.1 GCF_950100655.1 Pleomorphomonas sp. T1.2MG-36 | reverse complement strand
CCCCCCCCCCCCCCCCCCCCCCCCCCCCCCCCCCCCCCCCCCCCCCCCCCCCCCCCCCCCCCCCCCCCCCCCCCCCCCCCCCCCCCCCCCCCCCCCCCCCCCCCCCCCCCCCCCCCCCCCCCCCCCCCCCCCCCCCCCCCCCCCCCCCCCCCCCCCCCCCCCCCCCCCCCCCCCCCCCCCCCCCCCCCCCCCCCCCCCCCCCCCCCCCCCCCCCCCCCCCCCCCCCCCCCCCCCCCCCCCCCCCCCCCCCCCCCCC
>NZ_CATNLY010000035.1 GCF_950100655.1 Pleomorphomonas sp. T1.2MG-36 | reverse complement strand
TGTCGGAGCAATTGGGCCTGCTCCCACCCGCCACGAGATCGAGATCCTTGTCCGACAGCTCCTGACCGGCCGAGAGTTCCTCAAGCCCGGCGGCCAGTTCGTCCTGCGAGAAGCTGAACCCCTCGCGAGCACCGAGGGCAACCAAAGCCTCCGGCCCCAGTTGAAGTGCCGAGGTAGCTTCGGCATCCAGCTTCTCGCTCGTCCGAACCTTGTCGTAGAACTGCTCCAACTCCATCATGCTCATCGTGTTCGTCCCTCC